>PKVB01000190.1:46527-55878 GCA_003131365.1 Gemmatimonadota bacterium
GCGTACGCGTCGCACGGCGACACGAAACACATCGTGCTCTTTCCGTGCAACCCGGAAGAGTGTTTCTACATGAGCGTGAAGGCGTTCGATCTCGCCGATCGCTTTCAGACGCCGGTGTTCGTCGCGAGCGATCTCGACATCGGGATGAACGACTGGATGTGCAAGCGATTGCAGTGGGACGACAGCTTTCGCCCGGATCGCGGCAAGTGCTTGACCGCCGATGAGCTCGAATCCGTGAAGAAGTTCTCGCGCTACGTCGACGCCGAAGGCGACGGCATCGCAGCGCGATCGCTGCCTGGTGTCCACGGCCACGGCGCGTACTTCGTGCGCGGTTCAGGTCACGACAAGCACGGCACGTACACCGAGGATGCCGACGCATATCAGGAGGTCGTTGACCGGTTGGCGCGCAAGTTCCGGCTTGCAGCCACTGCCGTCCCGGCGCCAGAGATTCACACCGTTCAGGGTGCTGAGGTCGGGATCGTGTCGCTGGGCGGCTGTCATGCCGCGGTGCTCGAGGCGATCGATCGCCTGCGCGACATGGGAATAGTCGCCGACTATATGCGCATCAGGGCGTTCCCATTCGACGCGCCGGTGCGCGCGTTTCTCGATTCACACGCCGTGACGTTCGTCGTGGAGCAGAACCGCGATGCGCAGCTCCGGTCGCTGCTGGCTATAGAGACTGGCAAGCCGCGCGACGAGATGATTCCGGTGCTGGACTACGGCGGGATGCCGCTCACGGCGACGATCGTCGTCAACGCGGTATCGGGTCACGTCTTACAGCCCGATACCAATCGTTCGCCGCGCAAAAAGAGAAAGGTCCCGGTATGACATCGATCACCAAGCCACAGGTTCGGCACCCGGGTCTCAAGAAGAACGCGCTGGGCTTCACTCAGCGCGATTATGAAGGCGCGATGTCAACGTTGTGCGCCGGTTGCGGACACGACTCGGTGACAGCGGCACTGGTTCAGGCCTGCTTCGAGCTCGCGCTGCCGCCACATCGCGCGGCGAAGATGAGCGGCATTGGATGCTCGTCCAAGACGACCGCGTATTTCATGCGGGAGTCGCACGGATTCAACTCCGTTCATGGGCGCATGCCCTCTGTGACCACGGGCGCCAACGCCGCGAATCGCGATCTCACCTATATCGGCATCTCCGGTGATGGCGATTCGCTGTCGATCGGGCTAGGGCAGTTCTGTCATGCCATTCGGCGCAACGTGCGGATGCTGTACCTGATCGAGAACAACGGCGTATACGGCCTGACGAAGGGCCAGTTCTCAGCGTCAGCGGACGTCGGGTCGACATCCAAGAAGGGCGAAACGAACGTCCAGCCGCCGATCGATCCCGTGCTCCTCGCACTCACACTCGGAGCCACCTTCGTCGCGCGCAGCTTTTCCGGAGACAAGGCGCAGCTCATACCCATTCTCAAGGCGGGGTTGTCCCACAACGGCCTCGCGCTGGTGGACATAATCTCGCCCTGCGTAACGTTCAACGATCACGAGGGTTCGACGAAGAGCTATAAGTTCACACGCGAACACGAGGTCGAGATCTCAGCGGCGGATTTCGTCCCGCTGCGCCGGGAGATCAAGGCGCCGGTGACGAACGAGGCCATCTCGACGGTGACCATGCACGACGGAAGCGTCGTCCGCTTCAGGAAGATCCCCGACGGGTACGATCCGACGAATCGCGAGGCAGCGTATGCGCATGTACGCGCGTGCCAGCAGCGGGATGAAGTGGCGACGGGACTGCTGTTCATCGACGAGCATGGTGCGGATATGCACGCTGTCTGGAAGACAGTCGCGACGCCGCTCGTCGATTTGACTTATGAGCAGTTGTGCCCGGGGGATGCGGCGTTACAGGCGTTGATGGAGAAATACCGGTAGCATACTCTCCGTCCAACGCGTCAGTGGCCGACGACCGACAGAGCGATGGCGCCGTAAGCGTGGCGCCCGGGTTCAGGGCGGTACTCGCGGCCCTGCGATACATATCGATACTCCGCAGAGAAATGGCGAAACCGCCATCCCCCACCCGCGTAAGCTTCGCCGACCCACGGGAGCCGCACCGCTCCAGGTGTCGTCCCGACGCCCTCTACGAACGCGTTGAACCGTACCAGCGACTGCTGGTAGCCCGTGACCAAATAGAACCGGCCAGGCCTGGCCACCAGCGGCGCGTCGGAGATCGGCGTGCGCGCTGCGCCGAATCCGTAGTACGCCGACGCACTAGCCCGGACCGCTCGGCGTAGCGTGCCGAGCGTCGCACCGACGCTTCCCGCGACAAAGCGTGAAGGGGCGCGCGATCCAGCGTGGCCGAACAGCCGGCTGGCGTCGTAGTCAGCGGTTACTCCAAGTCGTGTCGGGAGCTGATCCTCCCAGCCTGCTTCCAGGTGATTGTGCAGCAGCCGATGCACTCCATTCTGCACCTGCTCGCCGAGCGCAGGTGGTCCGGTAACTCCGGCGCGGATCTCGAACGACTGGAGCTGAGTTCCGGCCAACCGCTGGACTTGAATCGCACCGTAAAGCCACGCGGCATGTGGCCGATCTCCGGCGATCGGGTCAGGCGAGTTATGACGAGGCGTGTAGATCTCCTGTCCGAGAGAAATTCCCGACAGGAGACATGCACGCTCCATCGTGCCAGCACCCGTGCACTTCGCCCCAGTGCGGAGCGCGCGCGCTAGCCACGCCGGAGCACTCGGCCGAGTGACGCTGACGCGCGTTCCATGAGTGTAGTCGTAATCCGGCGGCGGACCGCCACCGCGCAGGGCGAACAGGTCGTTGTCCACTTCGAGCCGCACGCTGCTGCTCGGGGGTGGCGCGTCCTGCGCGCTCAGCTTTGCTACTCGGACGAAGAGCAGCAGAACCGCAACTACGGTTACGGCGCCATTACGGTGCAACGAGATCCACACAAGCGACGTTTACAACTCGATACTACTGAGAAGCAGGTCGTGCGCCCACTGATCGGCGAACCCGTTCTGTCGCAGTACCGTCGCGATCTGGCCCCAATGACGAATGTCGTGCAGGAAGATGTTCGACGCGATTTTGTGCTTGCTGGCTGAGACCGTGCCGGCCGTGAGAGTCTGAAACGTCAGAACCCGATCGAGCTCCTTCTCCGGCTCCGTCGTGAGAAAGTGAACCAGCTGGCCACGAGCATGATCGCCGAGCTCGAACACTTCCTCTATCGAAGTCTGCTGGAATTCCTCCCAGGTCGTCACATCCTGATCCAGCAGTCGTTGCGCGTAGCGCAGCTCCACCGCAAAAATGTGCAGTACCACTCCGCCGACCGTCGCCATCCGGCCGGTGGCAAATGGAACCGCCCACGCGTTTGGATGCTCGACGAACCAGTCGCGCCAGCGGCGGTGCTCCCCCGAAGTCAGTTCGAGGAGCGTTTTGTAGCTGAGCGCGCAGCGGTCGATGGCGGTCACACTCTCAGGTGGTCGGGGCGCCAGCTCCGAATGGCGCGCTTGATGTCGGCCCGAGTCTTGAGCTCCCCACCGAGCACCCGCCGTGTCAGCTCGGGTACTTCATCGTCGGGCGCGAATCGGAGGCCAATGAACTGATCGGCCGTCAATTCGCCAATGCGACCGCGCAAATCGGCTGGCAGAAGGCGCTCGAAGCGGACCCGCTCCTCGAGACGAATGATGCGATCCTGCGCGCGGAGTGGCATGTTCCGCGAGAGGACGATTCCAATGAGCAGTGCGAGCGCCACCAAGACCGCCCACCCACTGGCGAGTCTCGGGTCGCGGACGAAATTCACCACAACGAGGACCACGTTGATGAGCAATACGGGAAGCGTGAAGAAATGGAACGCTGGAATCCACCGACGGTGATTGCCGAGCGTTTGCGCCTGATCTGCCATTATGACTCCTTGTCGTTTTGATCCGGGTCAACCCGCGGAACTTAGCGGTCGCTCAGAATTGTGCGAGCATGATATATCGCTCTCGATGGAGGAAACCACCCAGCCGCTCCTATCCCCTGGCAACCTGCGCTTCAGCGTCGCGAGCGTATCGCTTGAGCCTCGTTATCATCGCGTTCAGGCCCGGCTCCCGGGCGGCCAATCCAATGCTTTCCATCAATATGCTGACAAAGTCACCGGGAATCCCGAGCGTGGTCGAGGGCGGCTCTCCGTTCACCGCTCCGAAGATGATGGCGAGAACGGCCGCGATCGTGGGCGACTGACGGACATTGAGATCGGCGTAGAAGTACATCCGACCATCACGCACTTCCGGAATGATGTCGACGCGCGTCTGGCATTCCGGAACGGTGAACGATCCAAGGTCGAGGTCCTTGAAGCGATCCGGCAGCGGCTCGAGCTTCTTAGAGTACTGGATGAGCGCCTGCATCTTCTCCTCGCGTCCCATCGACCGGAACAACCTCAACACACGATCGATTGACGGCGGAATGCCCGAGCTGGCCGGAGCGCTCTCCATACGCTGGAATGTAATTAGCTTTCGCCAGTCAAATCTTCAAACGCAACGGAGAGCCGGATGCCAACGAGAAAAGCAACTGCAGTGTGGGAAGGCGGACTCAAGAACGGCAAAGGAAGCTTCAAGGGCGAGAGTGGCGCGATCAGCGGTCAATACAACTTCAGCTCGCGGTTCGAGAGCGGAGCAGGGTCGAATCCTGAAGAGCTGCTCGCTGCGGCAGAGGCCGCCTGCTTCAGCATGGCGTTGGGCGCAGGTCTGGAGAAGAACGGTACGCCTGCAACGAAGATCGAGACAACCGCGGCGTGCACGGTTCAGGCAGTTCCCGGCGGATTCGGCATCACTACGATGAAGCTCAACGTCCAGGCGACGGTGCCGAAAATCGACAAGGTGAAATTCGACCAGATCGCGCAGGAAACCAAAGAGGGGTGCCCGGTCTCGAAGGCTTTGAAGGGCAACGTCGACCTCCAGCTCGAGGCGAGACTGGTCTAGCAGCGAAACGTCGAATCCGATTCACCGACGAGGGCGTCAGGTGCGAGAGCGCGGACGTCCTTTTTTTTTATCGCGAGTAGTTCCTGATCTTACTCTTGAGCAGCTCGCCATTGGAGAAGATGATCAGCTCCCCCGACTCGCTCCGGACGCGAGTGGTCTTGAGGCCGATGTGCTCCACTTTTCCGCGATAATTTTCGACCGAGATCGAGTCGCCGACCACGAACGGCTTGTCGATGACGATCGAGATGGCCGCGAACAGATCCCCGAGGATGTTCTGAACGGCGAGCGCGATCGCAAGTCCGCCGATCCCGAGGCCGGTGAGCAGCGGCCTGATCTCGATATTGTGTACCGAGAGCGCGACGAGGCCGAGAATGATCCAAATGGTGAGACGCGCGACGGCGCCGATGGCCTTGAACGTCGTGATGCTGCTGCCATCAGTGGCGTGGGCCTGAACATTTCGCTGGACGTAGTGGCTAATGATGATGTTCGTCCAAATCACTCCCTGCATGAACAGAGCGAGCGTGGTCGCGATATTCGCCTTGTCCTGGGTGCTCGCGGGGAGACCGAGCAGTCTCGGCACGAACGAGGCGATGAGGGCGAGAACCAGGAATCCCGAGCCCCGGAGAATCTTGACGGCAAGACTGTTCTGCATGGCCAATAATGTAGCTTTTGTCAGCCCGTAGCTAACATCTCGTTCGGTTGCAGTTTCGGTTGCAGTTTCGGTTGCTCCCCTCGCGATGAGTGCCGCGCTTCCATCTCGTCGCAGGCATCGCAGTTTCGGCATCTCCACTCGGGCACGATCTCCTCGCCGAAATGCTCGAGGATGTAGCGGGTGCGGCACTGCGTCGTCTGGCAGAACTGGATCATGGTGCGGAGCTTCTCCTGATCCATCGCGCGCCGCTCCTCGTAGTCCTGCAGATCCGCGCTCAGATCCACCGCGCAGAGATTGTCGCCGAGCCTCTCCCACTTCCCTCCGCGGTGCTCGCGCACGAGGCCGTGACGCTTGAGGAGCGCGAACACGATCTTGGCCTTGCGGGAAGGAATTCCCGTGAGCTCGACGATGTCGTCGAGCGGCACCGGCGTCTTGAGCGAATACTTCTCCAGCGCCAGCGCGACCTGTGCCGCCTCCTGCACCTCCGGATACTTGCCGCCCAGAAAGTACGACTGTATCCGCTTGTCCTCGACGCGGTACAGCACTCTACAAATTGCGGGCTGGCCGTCTCGTCCCGCTCGGCCGGCTTCCTGATAGTACGCTTCGATCGATCCGGGAAAATGGTAGTGGATCACCCAGCGCAGATCCTGCTTATCGATGCCGAGTCCGAAGGCGTTGGTGGCGATGATCGCCTTGAGCTCGCCCGCCATGAAGCGGTCCTGAACATCCTTCCGATCGGCCGCGGGTCGCTTGCCATGATAGATCCCGACGCTGAACTCTTCCGACAGCGCCGCGTTCAGACGCTCGGCCTCTTTCACTGTAGCGACGTAAATCACACCCGAGCCCTCGAATTCCTGGAGAGCGTGGCGGAGGATCGCGTCCTTGATCTGATCGTTGACCGTGCGAACCACCTCGAAGCGGAGATTCGGGCGGGCGAATCCTGTGATCGTGATGTGCGGATCGATCATGCCGAGTTGTCGGATGATGTCGGCCTGAACGTGCGCGGTCGCCGTGGCCGTGAGCGCGAGCACCGGCGGGCGGCCGAGTCGCTTGGAAATCGCTCCGAGCGAGAGGTAGTCGGGGCGGAAATCGTGTCCCCACTGGCTGACGCAGTGCGCCTCGTCGACGACGAAGAGACTGATGGGGCGCGAGAGCAGATGCTCGAAGAAAGCGCGGTCCTTGAAGCGCTCGGGAGTGAGATAGAGAATTTCCCCTTCGCCCTCGGCGATCTGGCGGTGCGCCTCCCGCGACTCGGCGCTGGAGAGGTGCGAATGCATCGCGACGGAGCTCACTCCCTGGGCGGAGAGCTTGTCGTGCTGGTCCTTCATCAGGGCGATGAGCGGACTGACGACGACTGTGAGTCCGGGCATCAACACGGCGGGCAGCTGGTAAATCAGCGACTTCCCGCTTCCGGTCGGCATCACCACCAGGGCGTCCTTGCCGGAGAGAACGGCGTCAATCGGCGCCCACTGGCCAAGCCTGAAATCCTGATGCCCAAAGCGATCGCGGAGCAGCTGTCGAGCCGCTTCCCTTGTTATTCGTTTCGACACTCCGGCTATTACAGGCACAAAGTATTCCGCCCAGCTGATCAGATCAGGAACTGCGATGGCCATCACCGCTCGACACGAAGAAGCCGACATGGTAAGCTGAGCGACGATGCCAAAAACTCCTACCGCTTCCTCCTCCCCCTTCCCTACTGCCTCGCCGCGATTCCAGATCTTCGCGCCAACCGCGCCGGGATTGGAGTCGATCGCCGCTGGCGAGCTCAAGTCGCTCGGTGTGAGAGGACGGCAGGAAATCGGCGGAGTCGCATTCGACGGAGATCTGGATCGCATCTACCAGGCGAATCTCTGGCTTCGCACCGCGAGCCGCGTGGTGGTCAGACTCGGGCAATTCCACGCCAGCACTTTTTACGAGCTCGAGCGGAGATCGAAAAAATTGCCGTGGCAGGATTTTCTTCCGGAGAATGGCTCGGTCGAGGTGCGCGTCACCTGCAGAAAGTCGAAGCTGTACCACTCCGACGCTGTGGCGGAGCGCCTGCTGTCCGTTATCGCGGGAGTAGCGCCGAGCGGCACCGAAATGAAAGTTGGGAATCTCCCCGATGAGGAACAGGAGGAATACCAAGAAAAAGGAAGTTCTCGGCAGCTCTTTATCGTGCGAATCGTGCACGACCAGTGTGAGATCAGCGCCGACACCTCGGGCGAGCTGTTGCACCGGCGCGGATACCGGAAGGAAGTGGCAAAGGCACCACTTCGGGAAACATTGGCGGCGGCGATGCTGCTGGCGAGCGGATGGGATGGGCGGCGGGGAGAGGCGCTCCTCGATCCGATGTGCGGGTCGGGGACGATTCCGATCGAGGCAGCGCTGATCGCGCGTGGGATTGCGCCGGGTCTCGAGCGCGACTTTCAATTCATGCACTGGCCGACTTTCAATCGCGATCTCTGGAACGGCATCCTCGAAAAGGCGCGCGCCTCCGTGACCAACCCGACGCTCGACATTGTGGGCGCGGACCGCGACGCCGGCGCAATCCGGGCCGCGATGCACAACGCAGAGAGAGCGGGAGTCGGCCGGGATGTTCGGTTTTCGGCGGAGTCGCTCTCGGGGTCCATCGCGAAGATCGAAAATGTCGCAAATGGTGAGGGTTGGATTCTCACCAACCCGCCGTACGGAGTGCGGGTTGGTGAGAGTGAAGACCTTCGCGACCTGTACGCGACTCTGGGAAATGCTTTGGAAACGAAGCGAGGATGGAGGATCGGAATACTGACGTCGGACGCGGTGCTGGCGGCGCAGGTGCGGCTTCCGCTCCGGCCGAGGTTCAGCACGAGTAACGGGGGAATTCCGGTGAGCTTCCTGGTCAGTGAAAAGGCGGGCAGGCCCGGTGCGCGTTCGCCCAAATCGGGTGTAGGAAGGAGTGTCAGTGAAAACTGACGGGTCCGCGGACCGATTAGATAGCCGTCTAATCGGGACGCTTGTATCGGTAAACATGTCTGGCGGAGAAGTGCCAAAAAGCCGCGTTAATGGCGCCCAAGTGTCTCGATTAGAGCTTGTAGGAGACGCTCAAGACGACACAATTCACCATGGCGGACCGGACCGAGCGGTGTGCGTATATTCCCGTGCAAGACGATCAAGGCGTCGTTCACTTCGGCGACCCCGTCCAAGTCAACCCAAGGACCCAATGACAAGGGTCGGGCTGCCCCCAGAACGGCCCCGCTTTTGAATAGTAGAACTGATCCCCACCGGCCCCATGCCGGCAGACCTGGGGATTCAAGGACCCCGCGAGCGGCCGGGCCTTAAGAGAAGTCATATCAAGGAGTAAAGTCGTGGAGATCGGTGATACAATCGAGGAAGAGACGGATGCGGAGGAAAGCTCCGAGCGCTCTTCCAATGCGAACTCGCGCCGGAAAAACGGCGGCAAGGGACGCAACGGGAAAGGAAACGGCAACGGTGCCGGCACCAAACGCGGTGAAGGGGGAGCGGGAGGACTCGCCCCAGACGGAAAACTGAAGGACGCGAACCTCCGACGTCTCCTCCACGCCATGCGCGACCTGAGAGACGGTGAATTCGAGGTCCGGCTCGCCATGTCCGAAGATCCGCTGCTCTCGGAGATCGCGGACGCGTTCAACGGAATCGCCAAGCTCAATGAGCGGTTGTCCGAGGAGATGCTGCGCGTCAGCACGACCATCGGACGCCAGGGCCAGATGAACGATCGCGCGTCTATCGGTCCCGTCATCGGTGGCTGGCGCTCCACCGTCGAGTCAGTCAATACGCTCATCACCGACCTCGCTTCGCCCAC
>PKVB01000190.1:55925-56085 GCA_003131365.1 Gemmatimonadota bacterium
GGACCTGACCGACAACGTCAACACGCTCGCTGGAAATCTCACCAGCCAGGTAAGAAACATTGCCGCGGTGACAACCGCGGTCGCCAAGGGAGACCTCTCACAGAAGATCACGGTCGAAGCGCGCGGCGAGACGCTCGCGCTCAAGAACACGATCAACACG
>PKVB01000111.1:0-3707 GCA_003131365.1 Gemmatimonadota bacterium
TCAACAAGGTCTGCGGTTCCGGACTCAAGGCGGTGATGCTCGCATCGCAGGCAATAAAAGCGGGCGACGCGCAGGTCATCATCGCCGGCGGACAGGAGTCGATGTCCAACGCGCCGTACTACGTCTACGGCATGCGCAACGGCGTCAAGCTCACCGACCAGAAGATGGTCGATGGCATGATCAAGGACGGANNCTCTGGTGCGCCTCGTGTGACGTGCACATGGGCCGACACGCCGAGTACACGGCGAAGAAGGCACAAGCATCCAGAGAAGATCAGGATGAGTTTGCGGCAACGTCCCACCGCAAAGCCGTGAGCGCGATCGAGTCTGGGAAGTTCAAGAGCGAGATCGCCCGCGTAGAAATTCCGGGCAAGAAAGGGCCGACCGTCGTCGAGACAGATGAAGGTCCGCGCAAGGACACCACCGCTGAGACCCTCGCCAAGCTTCGCCCCGCGTTCCCCGGAAAGAACGGCGAGAACGATGATCTCACCGTGACCGCCGGCAACGCGTCGAGCTTGAACGATGGCGCTGCTGCACTGGTCGTCGTCTCCGAGGAATACGCCGAAGCGCATAACCTCGAGATACTCGGCCGCATCACCGGATACGCGACGGGCGCCACGAATCCGGAAGATCTGTTCTTCGCACCGATCAAAGCTGTGCGAAACCTCATGAAGAAAACCGGCGCCAAGATCGGCGACTACGATCTGATCGAAGCCAACGAAGCCTTCGCCTCCCAGGCCATCGCCGACGGCGAGGAGCTGGGCTGGGACTGGAAGCGCGTCAACGTCAACGGTGGNNGGCGGCGCGATCGCGCTCGGGCACCCGCTTGGCGCGAGCGGCGCGCGCGTGCTAACGACGTTACTCTACGCCATGAAAGAGCGAGGCGCGAAGAAGGGACTCGCCACGCTCTGTCTCGGCGGTGGCGACGCGGTGGCGCTCAGCGTAGAGCGCGTGAACTAGCACGGATTGACCGCCCCGCCGCAATCAGCAGCAAAGCAACGGAGACCGTCCGCAACGCTGCCGCCGAGGGCGAAGCAGCTCCTCGGGGTGGTGTGGCGGATCGTCGCGTTCTACGTGATCTGCCTGGTTGCCATTTTCGTGCTGCAGTCGATCGCGATGGCGACGCTGGGGCCAGGCGCAGCGAATCCGTTGAGCGTTCTGTCCCAATTGATCAGTCTCGGGGGCGTGATCGTCGCGACGTGGATCATGTTGCGACAAATCGACAGGCTTTCCTGGCGCGAAGTCGGACTCGATCGTTCGGCCGCGTCGCCCACGGTCCTCGTAAAAGGCGCGGCGTTCGGCGGACTAACCATCGGACTGGCGTGCCTGGCCCTTCTCGCGACGCACATGCTGCGCATCGACTCCACCGCGGCGGGAAGCTGGTGGGACGAGGCCGGTCACTCGACGATCTTCTTTCTTCCGGCAGCGTTCTTCGAGGAGCTCTTCATTCGTGGCTATGTCTTTGCCGTACTAAGACGCGCGGCGGGATGGAAATTCGCGCTCATCGCCACGAGTATAGTGTTCGGGCTGCTGCACGCGGCCAATCCGAACCCCGATGCCGAATCCATTCTGGCCGTTATCGTCGCCGGGTTTTTCCTCGGGGCAATTCTGCTCGTGACGCGGAGCCTTTACGCGGCGGGGGCTGCGCACTTCGCCTGGAATTGGGTGATGTCGGGCGCGCTCCACATCGCGGTGAGCGGATTGCCATCGGGTGATCCGGACTACCGTGTCGTAGATTCCGGTCCCGACTGGCTCACGGGCGGGCGGTGGGGCCCAGAGGGCGGACTTGCCGCCGTCGTGGCAATGTTCGTCGTTCTCTTTTACCTGTACGGGCGCTACCAGCGCCAGATGGAGTGGAAAGCATGACCGACCGCGTCGCGGTTGTCGGAGCGGGACAGATGGGGAACGGGATCGCGCACGTGTTCGCGCAATCCGGGTTCAACGTCGTGATGATCGACGTCTCCCAGGAGGCGCTCGACAAGGGGCGCGCGACGGTCGCGAAGAACATCGAGCGGCAGGTCAAGAAGGGGATAATTCCTCCCGAGCAACAGGTGGAGATCCTCTCCCGGATCGACCTCAACATGGATCTCGATGCAGCGGGTGAAGCGTCGCTCATCATCGAAGCGGCGAGCGAGGACAGCGGCCTCAAGTATCGCATCTTCACGGATCTCGACCGAATCGCGAAGCCGGCCGCCGTGCTCGCCACCAACACGAGCTCCATCTCGATCACCGAGATCGGGCGACGCACTTCGCGCCCCGATAAGGTCATCGGCATGCATTTCATGAATCCCGTGCCGGTGATGAAGCTGGTCGAGATCATCCGCGGACTCGCGACGTCCGACAAAACGACGAAGTACGTGACTGACATCGCCACTCGCCTCGGGAAGACGCCGGTCGAGGTGAACGATTATCCCGGCTTCGTCTCCAATCGCGTGCTGATGCCGATGATCAACGAGGCGATCTTCGCGGTGATGGAAGGGGTCGGCACGCCGGAGGCCATCGACGCGGTGATGACGCTCGGGATGAACCACCCGATGGGGCCGCTGACGCTCGCCGACTTCGTCGGGCTGGACACGCTGGGCTCGATCTGCGACGTGCTGTTCGACGAGTTTCGCGAGCGGCGCTTCGCGCACCCGCCGGTGCTGCGCAAGATGCTCAGCGCGGGCTGGTACGGGCGCAAGTCGGGCAAGGGGTTCTACGACTACTCGGGCGAGTCGCCGCAGCTCAACGCGGCGTTGTAGCGGGCCGGCGGCGTCGCGCCAATAACCTTCATGGCATGAGTGATCCTTCGAGCCTGCGCGTCTCCGATGCGGACCGTGAGAGTCTCGCGGGCGAGCTGCGCGAGCACATGGTCGCGGGCCGGCTCACGCAGGAGGAGCTGGAGGAGCGTCTCGGCCTCGCCTACAAAGCGACCACGACGGCCGATCTCGACGCGCTGCGCGCCGACCTGCCGTTGAGCCCGGCGGCCATCCAGCGCTCACTGTCCGAGCGTCGCGGGCACTTGCGCCGCCGCCTTGTGCAGGAGGCGGGCGGCTCGCTCACTGCCTCGGGTGTGTGTGTCGCGATCTGGCTGGCGGCCGGCGCGCACGGCCAGTTCTGGCCGATCTGGGTGATCGTATTCACGCTGCTGCCGTTGCTGCGCGACAGCTGGCTGCTGCTCGGGCCCGCTCCCGACGAGCGCGCGGTGGAAGCGCGCCTGCAGGCGCGCCGGGCCAGACGCCTGGCACACGGGCGCCGTCAGGCGCGCCACGAGCACCGGAGCCTGCCCCGGTGAGCACGCTCGGCGAGGCGACCGAGCGCGCCCTCGGCGGCGGACCGCAGCGCCACCGCGAGAAGGCCACCGAGCAGGGCAAGCTGGCCGTGCGCGAGCGCATTGCGCTGCTCGTCGACGAGGGCAGCTTCGCCGAGGAGGCGCTGCTGGCCAACTGGCAGCAGGACGGCCTGGGCGCGGACGGCGTGGTCACGGGCGTCGGCACGATCGACGGGCGCACCGTCGCGCTGATGGCCAACGACCCGACCGTCAAGGCCGGCTCGTGGGGCCCGAAGACGGTCGAGAAGATCCTGCGCATCCAAGAGCGTGCGATGAGCCTGAGCGTGCCGCTGGTCTACCTCGTGGACTCGGCCGGCGCGCGGATCACCGAGCAGGTGGCGATGTTTCCCGGCCGGCGCGGCGCGGGGCGGATCTTCCACAACCAGGTGAAGCTGTCG
>PKVB01000111.1:3715-3881 GCA_003131365.1 Gemmatimonadota bacterium
GAGGAGATGGGCGGCGCGCGCATGCACACCGGCGTATCCGGCTGCGGGCATCAGCTGGTCAAGTCAGACGAGGAGGGGATCGACACGGCGCGGCGCTATCTCTCCTACCTGCCCGGCAACTGGCAGCAGCAGCCGCCGGTGAGCACGCCGGCGCCGCCGCCGGCGG
>PKVB01000013.1 GCA_003131365.1 Gemmatimonadota bacterium
TCTCTGGGTGGTTACCGAGCGGTAGCTGTCTGCCTGCTCGTTGACCAGCTCCGGCCGCTTGAAATAGGTGGCAAACATCGAGAGCCTGTCTGCTCTCTCGCCTGCTGACTGAAGGGACGCGAGCAGATCGGTCTCGATGAGGGCGATGGCTCTTTTCACTTCCGTCTCCGTAACACCTTCGCAATGGATCAGGTCAATTTCACGCTCGACCTCTTCCTCGAGCCTGGCAACGGAGGTTTCCGGCCGCGCGGTGACGTCGACGACCAGGATATCGGTACCCTTGGCCAAGTCGAGCGTGAATGCACCCGCATCTGCCGCTATCTGCCGCTCCCGCACCAAAGAGCGATGAAGGCGGCTTCCCTTCCTCATTCCAAGCACGGCGGAAGCCACGCTGGCAGCGTAGTACTTCTCGCTCCCAAAAACCGGCGACCGAAACGCCATGAACAATCGCGCGAGACTGACGTTATCATAGACGACCTCCCGCAATCGACTTCCGAACACAGGCGGGAGACTCATCGGTGGCAACGCGGGTCTCCCTTCCCCACTCCGAATCGGTCCGAAGTACTCCGCGACCAGCTTGCGCGCGTCCGTCGAATCAAAATCACCTGCAATCGAGAGAACCGCGTTATCCGGCGTATAGTAGGTAGCAAAAAACTTGGCTATGTCATCCAGCGATGCAGCCGATAGATCCTCCATTGATCCAATGAGCGAATGCTGGAAGGGGTACGACGGGGGGAACACCAGCTCCTGCATCTTTTCGAGCATAGTGCCGTACGGCTGGTTGTCTACCGACCATCGTCGCTCGTTCTTAACGACTTCACGCTGCGTATCCAGCTTCTCCTGCGTCATCGCCGGAAGCAGCTCCCCCATGCGGTCCGCTTCCAGCCAGAGAGCAAGCGCCAGCTCGTTTGATGGTACCGTCTCGAAGTAGTTCGTTCGCTCGAGCCATGTCGAGCCGTTTAATGTTCCACCCGCGCGTTGTATCAGCTCAAAATGCTCGTTCGATCCAACGTGCGCTGAGCCCTGGAAGAGCATGTGTTCGAAGAGATGCGCGAATCCGGTTCTGCCGGCCTTTTCGTTCGCCGACCCGACGTGATACCAGAGGTTCANNTGTGCTCGAACAGGTGCGCGAATCCGGTGCGCCCGTCGCGCTCGTTCGCTGATCCGACGTGATACCAGAGGTTCACAGCCACGATTGGCGTAGTGTGATCCTCCGAGAGCGTCACGAACAGACCGTTGTCGAGGTGGAAGGTTTCTACCGGAATTCGCATTGTCTTAAATTGCCCGCCATGCAAACCCACTGGAACCCCCTCGACACCCGCATGTGATCGCCGCGTTTGCCGTTCTCGCTCTGCTGGTCGGGTCGCTATCTCTGCTTTGGTGGTCGCAGGAACGAATCCTGTTTCAGCCGCCCCCGTTGCTCGAAGCGCTGCCCGAGTCCGGGCGTGTCTCTTACGACGCTGTAGACGGACAGCGGCTCACCGGCTTCTTGATCGGGGATCCCAGAACTGCGCCTGGCGTTCTGCTCTGCTTCCATGGAAACGCCGACCTTGCCGTATGGCAGCTCGACTGGGCACGGGCTGTTGAGCGCCATACCAGATTCGCCGTTTTTCTCGCCGAATACCGTGGTTACATGTCGCTTGATGGGAGTCCCACCTATTCGAGCACTAAGCTTGACGCCCGCGCGGCCTATGATCATCTGCGAATCGCATTCGGTGTCGATCGCACGCGTATGGCTTACTTCGGTCATTCGCTCGGCAGTGGCGTGGCAGCCGAGTTAGCCGAAGTCCATCCGCCTAGTGCGTTGCTTCTGCAGTCGCCGTTTTCTTCTGCTCGCGCGATGGCAAGGCTCATCGTGTGGCCGCCTATTGATCTCATCTGGAAAGCCATTTCTCGAATTCACTTCGATACAAGGCGGGTTGTCTCGGAGCTCGATGTTCCGGTCTCGGTGGCCCACGGTAGGCGCGACCGAATCGTGCCTTTCAGAATGGGGATTGAGGTCTACAAAGCTGCCAATCGAAAAGGGGGGGTCCTGCTCGTAGACAAGGCCGGACACAGCGACGTTGCCGAGATTGCCGGCGAGGATTACTGGCGTTGGATTGTCGAGGCGCTGAACGCCGGCGCGAGCCCGCAGCCGGTAGCGGGCACGCCGACGGTTCCTGGCAGCTAGTCTTCAGTTGATCCAAAAAAAAAGGGCACGACCCAGGATCGGATCGTGCCCTCTTTGACTGGACCAGTTGTTACTGAATAAGCTGCCCTGATATGTCTCTGATCGCGATCGGGCCAATGTTCACGGCTTTCAACCCCTGTTCGATTGTCTTCCGGTCACCGACGATTACGATGGCTAGAGAACCGGGATTGATGTACTGCTGCGCAACCCTGGCCACATCGGCCTGGGTAACCCCCTCAATGTTCTGCACGTAATTGTTGAAGTAGTCAAGTGGCAGTCCGTACAGCGCCACGGGCACTAGAGCGGCTGCGATTTGCTGTGTTGTCTCGAAATTTCCCGGAAGCTGTAACTGCAGATAGCGCTTGGCACGGGATAGCTCACTGGGTGGAACGGCCTGGCGGATTCCATTCAGCTCTTTCATGAACTCCAGAAGAGCGGAATCGGTCTTCGCCGAGACGATCTCAGCTGATGCCGTGAAGGGCCCTGCTGCACGTCGCATGTCGAAGCGAGAGCCGGCACCGTAGGTGTAGCCTCGCACCTCGCGAAGGTTCTGGTTGAGTCTGCTGCTGAAGGATCCACCCAGGATCGTGTTCATTACCGTCAGCGCGAAGTAGTCCCCGGTTGAACGTGGTACGCCTACGGACCCGATGCGAAAGGACGACTGGGCAGCACCTGGTTTGTCGATCAGATAGATCGTCGTGGTGCCCGACTTGGGCGGCTCGTTGTAGTTCAGCTGCGGAACATCTCCGCGCTGCCAGTTGCCGAAGAGCGCATTGATCTTCTGCTCGACCTGGGCGGGGCTCACGTCACCCACAACGATCAGGGTCGCATTGTTCGGCCTGAAGTTCGTCTGGTAATACGACTGTAGATCGGCGGTCGTGAGCGACTTTACGGAGGCTTCCGTGCCAATTAATGGAAGACCGTAAGGATGTGCGCTGCCGTAGATGATTGCCGGAAATGCGATGTTCGCGATCGCTGGTCCCTGGTCGCGCAACTGGAGAAGCTCGGTTAGACGGGTTTTTCTTATCCTTTCAAACTCATTTGCCGGAAACGATGGATGAAGGGCAACGTCGGCAAACAGAGCCAATGCGCTGTCCAGCTGCGCCGTCGGGGTGTGGAGCGACAGCGTGCTGGATTCCCAGCTGCTTGTCGGAGAGAGGTTGATACCGAGGAATGCGATCTGATCGGCAATGTCCAGGCTCTTACGGCTCGTCGTGCCTTCGCGCAGCATGGACGAAGTAAGGTTTGCGACTCCCGTCTTGCCCGCCGGATCGACCGTGCCGCCGCTTCCGACAAGGAGAACAAAATCCGCGAGCGGAAGCTCGTGCTGCTCGACGATCATCAGTCTCAGACCGTTCGGGAGTTGCCTCGTGAGAATGGGGGGAAGCGATACCCGAGGGGGAGGACCCAGCTCGGGTGGCTTGCTCCTGTCAAACGTTCCTTGCGCGGAAGCGATCGACTNNGATAACCTTCATCGACCACCTCCGCTTGCGGTTAGCATCATGTCCTTCTTCCCCTCGGGAACGACGGTAAGAACGATCTTCGGACGGCCGAGGTAGGTCTTCGCTACCCGCTGGACATCGGCAGCGGTGACGCGCTCGTAGCGCGCAGCATCCTGCTGCACGTAATCGGGATTGCCGATGAAGTAATTGTACGAGTTGAGCACTTCGGCCTTACCCAGCACGCTTGCCAGCCGGTTGAGGAAGCTCGCTTTGTACAGGTTCTGGGCCCGTTGCAGCTCGCGCGGTGCCACGCCGGTGTTGATGACATTGGCGATCTCTGTCTGAACGATCCGATCGATATCCGCGACCTTCTGACCTGGTTTGGGAGTGATATCGATCTGGAACTTTCCATCCAGGCGCGATCCATCCTGGAACGCGCCCACGTTCTGTGCGATCTGCAGGTCNNCCTGCTTCTCGTAGACGAGCTTCTTGTAGAGGCGCGAATTCTTGTCGTTGGCGATGATCTGAGCGAGGATATCAAGGGCGGCATCGTCCTTCGAGAATCCCTTTACCGAGTGCCACGTATAGAAGACGCGTGGCAACTGAACCTTGTCCTCGAGAACGAGGAACGTATCGCGTGGGATCGTAACGTTGGGGACGGTGAGCCTCCTCTTCACTTCCGGCCCCCGAGGAATGCTCCCGAAGTACTGGGCCACCAGTTTCTTCACCGTCGCTGGATCGAAATCTCCGGCGATCGTCAGGGTCGCATTGTTCGGTGCATAGTAGGTCTTGAAGAAGTTC
>PKVB01000057.1 GCA_003131365.1 Gemmatimonadota bacterium
CCGGAACCTGGAAGCAGAGCGATTTGCCGCCGCCCGTTGGCAGAACGACGACTGTATCCCGGCCGGCGAGAACGGCGGACACGGCGGCCTCCTGGCCCGGCCGGAACGCGTCGTAGCCAAACGCGCTCTTGAGAACCGCGCGCGCGTCCTGGATTGTCGGCTTCGCCATCTGATGAAAGCTAGCGACCCAGACTTAGGCGGGGTGCCGGCTCACCGCGTCCATAACTGTTGCGTCGCACTTGAGCGTTGGGGCTCGGCAGTGCAACCCACTCATCCGTGCAGCGAGGGCGATCCTCCGGTGCCGCTCAGATCCCCTCGACGAGCTTGGCGTAGAAAGCTGGGTCGGCATTTCCGCCGCTGATCACGCAGCACACTCGTTTGCCCTTGAACCGATCCGGTTCGGCGAGCACCGCCCCGAGCGCGAGCGCGCCCGTCGGCTCGGCCTTCAGATTGGCGAGCGCGAAAAGGAGGCGAACACCTTCCTTGATCTGTTCTTCCGTCACCTCGATCACGGCGGCGAGGCCCTGGCTCAGAATCTCCCAATTTCTGTCGCCGAGTCGGAGTACGCGGGCGCCGTCAGCAATGGTGCTGGACTCATCGGGCAGGGACACGATGTGTCCGGCGCGAAACGATTCGGCAGCGTCATTTGAGAGCAGAGGCTCGGCAGCGAGCACNNTCGAGCACTTGCGTCCTCTTTCCACTTTGTTCGACGCCCTTCACCAAACCGGAGGTGAGCCCGCCCCCGCCTATCGGCGCGATGATGAAATCGAGATCGAGGTCGAGAGCGATAAGCTCCCGGGCGAGGCTGGCGTTGCCCTCGATCACGAGAGGATCGTCGTACGGGCTTGCGACGTACGCGTCGGGAAATTCCTTGGCCAGCTCGCTCAGCCGCTCGAGCCTTCCCTTCTTGTTCACGTCGACAAGATCGACTTCAGCTCCGTACTCTCGAACGGCGTCGACTTTTATCTTCGGCGCGGTCGCCGGCATCACGACGGTGCATCGCTTGTTGAACAACGAACAAGCGTAGGCGATGGCCTGTCCAAAGTTGCCGGACGAGGCGGTGATGATGTGCGCTTGCTTTACGTGGGACGCGACGTTGTGGGCAGCGCGAAATTTGAAGCTGCCGGTGTACTGGAGGGTCTCGCTCGCTAGCACCAGATCGACGCCGAGCTTCCTGGAGAGACGTGGCGCATCGACGATTGTCGTCGGGCGCGGTGGTGTTACCGTCATGACCGTAGCCGGGCGCGAGGAACTCATTGGAAGCCGCGCGGCTTCTTGATGAACCGGAGGATCAGCGCGATGAAGAGAAACGCGATTCCCGCCCAACGAAGCGCGGCGTCGTCGGCTCTTATCCCCCATCCGAGCAGGATCGCGGCGATCAACATCAGCGCGAGCTTGGCAATTGTGAATGGGCTCACTTGGCGTCCTTGTTTCGGCTGGTGAATCGTTTCACCCCTTCACGGAACGCAGGTGTCGCTCGCGCATCGGCGTTGGCGATGATGCCGGCCGAAATGGCATCGATGAAACTGAGCGTGTCGAGCTTGTAGAAAAGAGTCTTGGTCGCCGACATCGCGCTGGGTGGCGTGTCCGCGAGCTGCTTGAGAACGGATTGAGACAGCTGATCGAACTCTTTGTCCGCGAATACCCGTGAGACGAGCCCGATCGCCCTCGCCTCCTCGGCCTTGAGTATCCGACCAGTGCTGACGAGGTCGAAGGCGTGCTTTTCTCCAACCGATCGACGAAGCATGGTCATCACCATCGCCGGAACGAATCCGATCGTAATTTCGGGATAGGCGAAGCGGGCACCCTCGTGTGCGAGGACGATATCGCAAGCCGACGCGAGGCCGGCGCCTCCGGCGTACGCGCGCCCCTTGACCAGCGCGACGACCGGTTTCTCCATGCGCCGTATGGTGTGATAGACGTGTCCGAGAGCTTTGGCGTCCTCGATTTGGGCGTGACGCGGGGCGTCGAGCATCTCCTCGAGCGCGGCTAGATCGGCCCCGGCGCAGAAATCGGGACCGTCTGCGTCAATGGCCACCACGTTAACTGGCGATTCACTGAGGGCGAACAGCGCCTCCGCGAGCTCGTCGGCGGTGACGCGGTCGAGCGCGTTTTTCTTGTCGGGACGGGCGAGGGTGATTCTGCCGATCGGCCCCTCAGCGGTCATACGGACATTCTTCATCGGGAACACTCTACTGCCGGGCGAAGCTTCACTTTGCCGCCGGCAGCTCGAGACGCCTTGCCTCGGCGTCCGGAACGTCGATCACCATGCGCAGCAGCGCTGTCGAGTAGACCTTTCCCTGCGCGTCGGTCTTGAGCGACAACGTGCCGCCGCCGTCGAGCGCGCCGTGGAGCAGGAAGTTGAGCGCGTTGAGATTGGGAAGCTCGTAACGGTCCACCGTGCCCTCGATCATGCCGCGAAAGTGCTCCGCCACCCGGTTGCGCGTCACGAATTCTTCGAGCACCTGATACCATCGAGGCTCCAGCGCGATCACGCCGACGTTGGCGGTGTCGCCCTTGTCGCCCGAGCGGGCATGCGCGATGTCGACGAGGCGCACCTTCATTGGATGATATCCACTTTGGTCTTCACGACGGACTTGTCGATCAGCGCGGGCCAGTATGCCACGATTTCTTCGACCTTGGGCCGCCCGCCCGCGAATCCCGTGACACTCGGCGGTCCGTTCAGCACGAGTGGTGCAATCTCCCGCGTGAATCGTTCCACCGCGGCCCGATCGGGGCCGCGGACTCCGAAGCGCAGCTGTACCTCCGGTGCATTGCGCTGGTCTCCGGCGAGGTGTCCGTGAGTAGCGGTCGCGCCGACGAATTCGGAGAGGATGCGCTCGAAGCGGAGACCAAGTCTGTCCAGCCGCTCGCGCAGGATCTTGTCCGCCAGCTGCGCTTTTTCGAGAGCATCGGGCCACACATAGACGAGAGTGCCGACTGCCTTGAAGCCCGCGCGGTACGCCACTGACACCTTGAGCTTGTCCGTGGGCGGTGTCCCCTTGATGCCCGATACGAGCACACGATCATCGCCGTCCCGCGCCAGTTTGATCGTCGTGAAATCGGCGATGACATCGGGCGTGATATATGAGTGTGGATCACCCATCTCGTAGACAAGTTGCTCGCTGACGGTTTGAACCGACACCCTTCCACCGGTGTTCGGATGCTTCGTCACGACGAAGGTGCCGTCTGCCTTTGCCTCAACNNCGAACGCCAGTCGTAGAGGCAGTTGCCGCCCGAGCATTGCGCGCCGCACTCGATGATATGTCCCGCCACGATTCCCGCTGCCAGCTGATCCCAGCTCGTTGCGCCCCAACCGAACTCGTGACGAAGGGGAGCCATCGTAAGGGCGGTATCGGTGGAGCGTCCGGTGATCACGACGTTCGCTCCTTTGCCGAGCGCTTCCACGATCGGCTCCGAGCCGATGTAGGCGTTGGCGGAAAGCACGCGGTCCCTGACGAGGGAAAGCGGCTCGCCAGTTTCCATGTTTGCCAGAGGATGACCGGCCGCGATGAGCTGGTCGAGACGACCGAGCAAATCGTCGCCCGAGACAACGCCGATTCGTAGCGCGCCCCTGGCTCCCTTCTTCTCGGCCACCGCTTGTACCGCGGCTGCGCATGCCGGCGGATTCACTCCGCCAGCGTTGGCGATGATCTTGACACCTCGCTCGACCACGGCCGGAAGCACGCTTTCCATCGCGCCAACAAAATCCCGAGCATAACCGAGAGACGGGTCGCGCTCCTTCTGCTTCTGGAGAATCGACATCGTGACCTCGGCCAGGTAATCGAGCATCAGGTAATCAATGGGACCTCCCTCCACCTGGCGCCGCGGTGCGTCGAGATCATCGCCCCAGAATCCCTGGCCGGCGGCGACGCGGACGACGTTCTTCAACTGTTCTCCTCCGAGAGATGCGGGGGGAGCACGAAAGGCCCGAGGTGCGGTCCCGGATTGTGAAGAGAGGCTCGAAGTGCCAGGCTCAGCATCTCGCGCGTGTTCTCGGGATAGACGATCGCGTCGACGAATCCGCGCGCGGCGGCGTAGCGCGCATCGAGTTGGTGCTCGTAGTCGGCGCGCATCTCATCGACTGATTTTGCGACGTCGGGCTCCAGGGCGCCACCCTTTTTCTTCGCCGCTTCCAGCGCGGGTCCGTGAACCGCCTGAATCGCCGATTCTCCTTCCATTACCGCCATGCGGCCTGTCGGCCAGCTGAGAATGAAATCAGGATCGAACCCCTGGCCCGCCATCGCGTAGTAGCCAGCACCCGAGGCGTGGTTCACAGTAAGTACTATCTTGGGCACGCGCGCCGTCGCCATCGCTTCGACGAAACGCGCGCCCGCGCGGATGATCCCGGTGTGCTCGGCCTCGGGACCGACCATGAAGCCTGAGACGTCCTGCACGAACAGCAGCGGAATCCCCAACCGGTCGCAGCGATCGATGAAGTATGCGACCTTCTCCGCGCTTTCTGTATAGACAATTCCGCCGAACCGCGGCTTCTCTCCCTCGCGGCCCTTGATGAGACCGCGCTGGTTCGCGATGACGCCGAGCGTAATCCCATCGATTCGGGCGTCGCCGCAGATCATCTCTTTCGCGATGCCTTCCTGGAACTCGTCGATCTCGCCGTTGTCCAGAATCGCGCGCAGCACCGCATGCATGTCGTACGACATGCGGTGATCTGCGGGAAGCAGGTCGTACAAATTATCTTCCTTGCTGCTGGCCTTCGCCGTCTTTGTTTTGGACCTCGACGTCGTTGCGCCGCTGCGCGCTTTACCTACTGGCTGATCCTCTTCCGCGTTGTCCCGCGGCAGAAGCGCTTGATCGCGTGTCGTTGTCGGTAACCGTTCGATCAAGTCGCGGATCTTGGCGATGCACGCCTCGTCGTTGTCCAGTGCGTAGTGCGCGACGCCGCTGATCTCGGTGTGCGTCGATGCGCCGCCCAGAGTCTCCGAATCCACGACCTGTCCGGTCGCTCCCTTTACCAGGTTCGGACCACCGAGGCCCATGAACGACGTGCCCTTCACCATGAGGATCACGTCCGAGAGCGCCGGCAGATACGCGCCGCCCGCAATGCACTGTCCCATCACCGCCGCGATCTGCGGGATGTGCAGGTAGCGCCGCATGATCGAGTTGTAGTAGAAGATGCGCGCCGCTCCGTATTGGCCCGGGAAAACGCCACCCTGGTACGGCAGATTCACGCCGGCGGAATCGACGAGGTACACGATCGGGATGCGGCACCGCATCGCAATCTCCTGAGCGCGGAGAATTTTCTTGATCGTCTCCGGCCACCACGA
>PKVB01000144.1 GCA_003131365.1 Gemmatimonadota bacterium
CGCGCTCGCGTTCTTCGAGAACCAGCCGCGCGTCCGCCAGAAGCTGCAGACTCTGTTCGACGTCGGGCTCGGCTACATCCACCTCGGCCAGTCGGCGACGACACTCTCGGGCGGGGAAGCGCAACGCGTCAAGCTCGCCGCCGAGCTGTCGAAGCGCGACACGGGTAGAACCTTCTATATACTTGACGAACCGACGACCGGTCTCCACTTCGAGGATGTACGCATGCTGATGAGCGTGCTCCACCGTCTTGTTGACCGCGGCAACACCGTGCTCGTCATTGAGCACAACCTCGACGNNATCAAGACCGCCGACTGGATCATCGATCTGGGTCCGGAAGGCGGATTCCGCGGCGGCGATGTCGTCGCCGCTGGAACTCCGGAAGATGTCGCAGCGGTAAAGGAATCGTACACCGGACAGTATCTGCGACCGCTGCTCGCCAAGCCCCGAAGCGACAGCGGAAATCGCAAGAAGGTCGCGTTAAAAGCAGGCTGAGTCAGTCCTGAGGAGGAGCACAAAATGGTAAGCCTGCGGTTCCAGGAAGGGAGGGCAAAACGGTAAGCCTGCGGTTCCAGGAAGGGAGGGCAAAACGGTAAGCCTGCTTGACATAATCGGACCCGTGATGGTCGGTCCCTCGTCCTCCCACACGGCTGGCGCGTGCCGGCTCGGACTTCTCGCGCGCGGTCTCATCGGCGGCACTCCGCAGAGCGGACTCCTTCAGCTCCACGGCTCCTTTGCGCGCACCGGGGAAGGCCACGGCACTGACAAGGCGCTCGTGGGCGGACTGCTTGGCTTCCGCCCCGACGACGAACGGATCCGTGAAGCGCTCCAGATCGCCGAGCGCGAAGGGCTCGACTACAAATTCGAGAAGGTGACGATCGCCGACGCCGCGCATCCCAACACCGTGCGCATCAACGTCGAGCTGAATGGCAAAAAGGCGACGATGCTCGGCTCCTCCCTCGGTGCCGGCCGGATCATGGTGCAGGAGATCGACGGCTACCCCGTCGAAGTCACCGGAAACTTACACACGATTGTTCTCGTAGCTGAGGATAGGAAGGGCTCGATCGCCAGAATCACGGGGATCCTGGCCGAGCACGATATCAACATTGCTACGCTGAGGCTGTCGAGAAAGGAAAGGGGTGGCGATGCATTCATGGTGATCGAGTGCGACGAAGAGCCCGACAAAAAAGCGGGCGAGGAGCTGCGCGCGCTCGACTGGGTACGGTGGACGCGTCGGCTCCCCAAAGTCAGCGGAGGTTGAGTGTACAAGGCCCTCGCTGACGCGATCAAGGACGCTGAACGCGACAAGAAGTCGCTCGCGCAGGTCGCGCTGGCGGCTGAATCGCGCGATCAGGGACGTCCGGTCGAAGATATTCGTGCGGCGCTGCAACGGGCGCTCGACGTGATGCGAAGCGCGATCGAGAAGGGGCTGGTCGGTGATCTGTACTCGGCGTCAGGACTCGTCGGCGGCGACGCCGCGAAACTGCGGACGAGTGCCAAGGGTCCGCTGGCGCAGACTCCATTTCGCGACATCCTCACTCGGGCGCTGGCGGTGCAGGAAGTGAACGCGGCGATGGGTGTCATTGTCGCCGCGCCAACGGCTGGTGGTGCCGGAGTTCTGCCGGCGATTCTCACCGGCCTCGCGAAGGCGAAGTCGGTCTCGGACGAAAAGGTCGTCGATGGACTGGCGACGGCGGGACTGATTGGAGCGGTGGTGGCGGAGCGGGCATCGCTCTCGGGCGCCGAAGGCGGTTGTCAGGCGGAGACCGGCGCGGCGGCGGGAATGGCGGCCGGCGCCGCCACCGAAATGCTGGGCGGAACGCCGTCGCAGGTGGGGCACGCGGTGGCGCTCACAATGCAGGGAATGCTGGGGCTCGTTTGCGATCCGTTGGGCGGGCTCGTCGAATTGCCCTGCGTATTCAGGAACGCGACCGGCGCCGCGATTGCGCTGGCTGGAATCGAGATGGCGCTGGCCGGAATCACCTTCGCCATTCCGGTGGACGAGGTGATCGACGTGATGGGCGAGATCGGGCGCGAGATGGATGTCCGGTACCGCGAGACGGCCGGCGGAGGGTTGGCCGCGACGCCGACCGGACGCCGGCTGGCAAAGGAGCGGTTGTACCAGATCAAGAGGGCTGACGCGTGAAATCAGCTAGTTAAGCGGGAGCGAAAGTTGTACCTTCGCGGAATTGTGGTGAGAACCTGGAATTGTGGTGAGAACCTATAGATTTGAAAAAGAACGGGATCCGAGGTGCGAGAGGCATAGATCTGAGTCAGTAGTCACCGCGCTCCGACCGTATCCGGCGCGTATCCTGTTACAACCGACCGCCTGTGCCATTACGCCACTCGAATACGTCGCAGACGTGGTTACTAGACTCTGGTATCTACGCTTCTCAGATCTCGGATCCCGTTCAGTTTGTAGTTGAGATCTCGGCTCCCGTTCAGTTTGTAGTTCAGATCTCGGCTCCCGTTCAGTTGCAGTTCTGACAAACCCATCAATACCACTATGAATATCTTCGATAGAATCGCGATGTTGTTCCGGTCCAACGTCAACGCGGTGATCTCGGAATTCGAGCAGCCCGAGAAGATGCTGAACCAGATCATCCTCGACATGCGGTCGCAGCTCGTCAAAGCGAAGCAGCAGGTTGCTGCCGCCATCGCCGACGAAAAGCGCCTGCACGACCAGACCAGGCAGGAGATCAAGGAGGCCGAGGACTGGGAGCGCAGAGCGATGCTCGCGGTCCAGCAGAATCAGGACGAGCTCGCCAAGCAGGCGCTCATTCGGCGCAGCGAGCACATGTCGCGCGGCGATCAGCTCAATCTCACCTGGCAGGCGCACAAGCAGGAGACGGATCGCCTCAAGGAATCGCTCCGCGGACTCAACGACAACATCGAAGAGGCGAACCGCAAGAAGAATCTTCTTCTCGCCAAACAGCGCCGGGCCGACGCGCAGAAGCGCATCAACGAGACGATGTCGCACATCTCGGAAAAGTCCGCATTCGAGGCATTTGCACGCATGGAAGAAAAAATCGACGCGAACGAGCGGAAGATCAGAGCGAGTGCGGAGATCGACGAGGAATTCTCGGGCGACAAGCTCGCGAAGGACTTCAAGCGCCTCGAGGCTGCTGGCGGAAACCAGTCGGCCGAAATGCTGCTTATCCAGCTGAAGCAGAAGATGGGCGTGCTTCCCGCCGGCACTGTGGCAAACAGCAAGGCGCTCGGAGCCGGCCAGCATGCGGAAGCCGAAGAGATCGAAGTCGAAGAGATCCACGACGAGAAGAAATAGCTTTGGCTAGCCCCGCCGCACCAAGCGTCAAAGTCGCGCCGATTCTCGCCGGCGTAATTCTGACGTTCTTGCTCCTCTGGATGCTGGGAGCGACGGCGGATGTCTTCTTACTGCTCTTCATAGCGATCATCATCTCGCTGTACCTGGGCGCGGTGAGAGACCTTCTCGTCGAAAAGCTTCACGCCCCGCCAAAGCTTGCGTTTTTCATTTCCGTAGTCGGGACGGCAGCCGCGCTCATTACGTTGTTCGCGATTCTGCTGCCGCCGGTCGTGGAGCAGACGCGGGCGCTGATCGTCGTAATGCCCAAGTACATCGAGACGTGGGAGACGGGCATCGATCATTTCGTCGCGCACTTCCCGGCGATGCGCGACGTGTGGAAACCGGGCGAGCATCCGCTCATCGGCGCGGTCTACAATCGGCTCTCGGATCAGGCGCAGCTGGTGCTCCCGAGAGTGCTGTCGTTAGTGGCTGTCATGATCGACTGCTTCGCGGTGGGCGTGATGAGCATCTATCTAGCGCTCCAGCCGGGAGTGTACCGGGAATGGCTCATTGCGCTCTTTCCGCCGATTCATCGCGATCTCGTGCGCGACGTGCTGCGCGATCTCGCCGACGCGCTTCGCGCTTACATCGTCGGCCAGCTTCTGACCATGACGTTCCTCGGCGCGCTCACCGCGGCGGGACTCTACATACTCAACGTTCCGTACTGGCTGACGTTCGGAATATTCACCGGCCTGGTGGCGGTGGTTCCGTTCTTCGGCACGCTCCTGTCGACGACGCTGCCGGCGCTGTTCGTGCTCGGTGGACCCGGCGGCGGAACGCGTGCGGTTTACGTGCTCCTGCTCGGCGTTGTGATTCACCTGATCGAGGGGAATCTCGTGTCGCCGCTCGTGATGTCGAAGAAGATCGACATGCCACCGGTGCTCACGATCACGTCGGTGCTGGTGATCGGGAAGCTGCTTGGTCCATTGGGCCTTGTCGTCGCGCTCCCGACGCTCGTCACCGTGATGGTGATCGTGCGGCGCATTCTGATCAACCGCATCTATGAAGGGAAGGGGTTCAGAAAGAGCACGCGCGATAGGATCTTCGTGCTGCGCGTGCCCGTTCCCGATGGCGGAGTGCTCATTTCCTCTACTCCTCCGCCCGATCTGATCGCTTATCGCGAGAAGAGGCCCCTCAAGAAGACTGCTTAGCGCAGCCAACCATTGCGGGATGCAATGGTTGCGGGGGCCTGTCAACGATTGTTCCCCGCACGAGATTCGCTGCGATCCTTTGCGCACACGTTTGCGGAGGATCGACCGTGCAGTGTGCTGAGAGTCGTGAGACCAACGCGGAAAACCGACTCGCATTGTCTGTCAGGGGACTCAACAAGACGTACCACTCCGGCGCGAGATCGCGAGCCATGGCGATTCCAGCGCTGCGCGATGTCAGTCTCGATGTGAGAGCAGGCGAGATAGTTGGACTCGTCGGGCAGCCCGGCGCGGGGAAATCCACGCTCCTACTCTGTCTCGCCGGCCTCCTCAGGACCGATGAGGGGACGATCAACTGGTTCGGCGAACAGATCACCGGACACCACGTTCCACCCGGACTCGCCTACGCTCCCCAGCGCGCCGGCTACTACTCCTTTCTCACGGTGCGCGAAGCCTTGGAGTATTACGCGACGCTCCACGACCTCTCGACCGCGAACCGGGCGACACAAGTCGAAGCCGCGCTGAGAGAAGTGTGTCTCCAGATCCACGCCACGCGGCGCGTGAGCACGCTCTCGTCCAGCCTGGTGCAGCGGCTCGGACTCGCGCAGTCGCTAATCGGATCACCGCGCGCGATCCTGCTCGACGAGACGCTCTCGGGAGAAGGCCTCCTTTTCGACCCCGACATCGTCTCGGTCCTCACTCGCCTCACTCGGCGCGGCATCACGATCATTCTCGCGGCACCAAATCCCGTCGAGCTGCATCGAATCGCCGCCCGCATCATCCATATGATAGAGGGACGAGTGGTATCGTCGCGTCGCGAGTCGGACGCGGCACCGGTAGCCGCGGAGCAGTCTGTGTTCGAAATACCGG
>PKVB01000160.1 GCA_003131365.1 Gemmatimonadota bacterium
GAGTGCTGGACAAGATCTATGGCGGGTCGCCAATCAAGCTCCTTGCCCATCTCGTGCAGCAACAGCGGCTCTCCGCAAAGGAGCTCGAGCGCATGCGCGAGCTGTTGAAGCGAGCGCCGAAGCGCCAGAAGAAGTGATCGTTCACCTGATCGACGGCACCTACGAGCTTTTCCGCCACTTCTACGGCCAGCGCAGCTGGAACGAGGGAAAAGACAAACCACTCGGCGCCGTTGCCGGAGTGCTGCACTCGGTGCTCGAGATGGTCGAGACAGGAGCGACCCACATCGGCGTGGCGACCGACCACGTGATCGAGTCCTTTCGCAACGACCTCTGGCCGGACTACAAGACGGGCGAGGGAATCGACCGCGTGCTCAACGCGCAGTTTCTCCCGCTCGAGGACGCGCTCGCCGCGATGGGCGTGGCGGTCTGGCCAATGATCGAGCTCGAGGCCGACGACGGCCTCGCCTCGGCCGCCCATCTCGCGGCGGAAGATCCGCGTGTCGAGAGAGTCTGCATCTGGGCGAACGACAAGGATCTCGCGCAGAGCGTGCGCGGCGACCGCGTTGTGCAGATAATTCGCAAGGGGATGCAGGTCCGGAACGCCGAGGCGGTGCGCGCGAAGTTCGGAGTCGAGCCGGAGCTAATCCCGGATTTTCTCGCCCTCGTCGGGGACGCGCAGGATGGTTATCCAGGAATTCCCGGAATCGGAAAAAGCACCGCCGCGACTCTGCTCAACAAGTATGGACCGATCGAATCGTTTCCTCCAACGACACTCGGAGCTGGACGCGAGCGCGCGATCCTGTTCAAGACGCTCGCGACGCTAAAGACTGATGCGGCGCTCTTCGATAATGTCGATCAAATGGAATGGAAGGGACCAACGGCGGCGTTTGCGGATTGGGCGACACGGATTGACGACAAGCGCCTGTTGCCACGCGCGGAGGCTGCGATTGGTGTTCGAGATCGGCGGCCCACTACTGCTCAACGCGACGAGCGACTGGTTAACGAATCGGCACCGCCGAGCTGACCGTCGAGACGCCGTTCTCATCGAAGCTCTCGATGGCCACCCAATACGCCTGACCAACGGTGAGCGCTCGGAGCTCGAGCGTCGTCCCCTGGTCGGCGAAGCGCTGGTAGGTCTCGTACAATTTTGAAGGCGAGATTCCCCAGCGGACATTGTAGCCGACGATTCCCGGGACAGCCTGCCACGTGATTATCGCGTTGCGCTCATCTCGATCGCGCCGCGCTGTGAGACCTGCAGGCGTCGCGGGTCGAGATCCGTCACCGTTTCCGAAGACGCGGACATCACTGATGGCGAGGTTTGCCGCGCCCACGTGAATGTGCTCGTAACGCACGAAGCGCGCTCGCATTGGCGTGGAAAGCTCGATGTACGCGTTGGGACGGTCGCGCTGCTCGCGCGAAAGATCAGCGACCGTTTTCCACTGTCTACCATCAATAGAAGCGTGTAGACGGAACCGCGTGACCACCGTGGAGTCCGTACCGTAGAGGCCCGACTTGTAATCGGCATAGTTCACCTGAATTGCCTTTACCTCGTAGGCGCGACCGAGATCGAGCGTGAGCGATTCCCCAGGCCGATTCTGTCCCGCGACCCAGAAGGTGCGCGGATTTTCGTCAGTCACATTGCTCGCCGGAAAACTGTCGCGCGCTGAAGACGCGGTCGCTGCCTTGTGGTACGACAGCAGCATCCAGCCGGTGAAGAGCTCGTCCCTCTTACGATACGCCCTGGTCGGCAACCAGTGGGGAAAGTCGCCGAAGCGTGTATCGACGTACATCTGCCCGTCGCCGTCGAAACCCGCCGGATGCAGACCGATGCGCCGCTCGAAGTTCCAGTTGACCGCGATCCACGGCGTGCCGGTGTTCCACCAGTTGCCGTGTACGTCCTGGAAAGTGTTGCCGTGTCCAGCGCCCTGGACGAATCCGCCGGGTTTGTACGCAACGGGATTGTACGGCGCGTAGGTGAATGGACCGAGTGGATTGTCGCCGACGTAGACGCCCGTCGCGTACACGTTGTACTCGGTGCCGGGCGCGCCGTACTGGAGATAGTAACGCCCGCCGTGTTTCGTCATCCACGAGCCTTCTATGAATGGCCGTGTCGTGGTGTCGCGGTGATCCTGGCCGAATCGCTCCCACCCGTGCTTCTCCGGATCGAGACCGAACAGCCAGTGCGGCGTTCCCTTGTACGCGAGCCGTTTCGTCTTGTCGAGCTCGATGACGTTCAGCGGATAGACGTTCGACGAGTTCCAATAGAGGAACCAGCGTTCCGTGTCCGGGTCGTGGAAGAATTGCGGGTCCCACGGACCTGGCTGCACTGAGTCCGGCTTCGCCAACGCGAACGGGCCGGCCTCGTGGTCGCGGGCCATCGGTAGCCATGGCAGCAGGCGATTGTAAAACTCGACGCGTCCTGTTGCCGGCTGTGTCAGCATCAGGATCGGCAGCGGACTGGTCGTACTCGGCAGGACATAGATCGTGTCGCGCACCGACAACACCGCGGGCGCGACAATGTCCGTCAGCGGCCACCGCGAGGGCGTGATGTGTTGCCACGTGCCGAGGTCGCGCGAACGCCAATAGCCGTCGCCGATGGTCTCGAAGAGATAGTACTCGCCGCGTTGCACGACGATGACGGGATCGGCGCCGGACCGATACGAGATGCCTTCGTTGTGTTGCTCGAAGTTGTAGCGGTAATCGATGTCGATCGGGTTGGCATAGGTGCGCTGACGCGATGGCTGCGCCGAGATGTCAGTGGCGATCAGCAGGGCGACTAGTCCCGCAGCAACGTATCGCCCGCGCCGTATCTCGTCGATTCCGATTGGCATTGTCGATTCTACCGAGGAGTTATCTGAGAGCATCGCCTAGGGTTTTTTGTCAGCTGCAGGCTTTGATTCGGCAGGAGCGCCCAGGCGCTCACGATCTGCTGACGCCGGGTCGAATCCATCGGCTCTGACATCGAGAACAAGAGAGTATGGGCTATTCGCTGCGAACTCCTCGCGGATCACAATCCGAGAGCCGGGTTCGGCGGTAGTAAGTTTGCCCTCGATGAGCTCGGCGAGGCGGGCGAGACCCGTCAAAGAACCACGAATTGCGTTGCCGTCGAATCCCGCATCAGGCCACGTCATTACTTCGAGAGATCCGTAAGGCCCGTACCGCTGGTGCTCACGGTCCGACGCGTTTTGTGGATCCGCGACATAACCGAGCAAGAGATCAGGAAAGTAGAGCAGGCCGGCTCGAGATCCCGTCAGCGTCCATCGCTTCTTCTCAACGTCCAGCTCGCAGAAGAAGCCGAGCTTGCGCCAATGTTGCTTGATTTGCTCGTCCGTCATACCAATTGGCGGTTGCTCTTGACTCTGCTTGCTTCGCCAATACATGTAGACGGCACCCGCGAGCACTATTGCGACGAGTGTTAGTTGGAGCAAATGAGTTTGTCCTCGAAGTTTTGTTAAGCAGCAGAATTGAAGAGCGAACTTTCACGGAAACAGTAACTTCGACGGAATGATAGTCCATCGAATCGACGGATGTGACGGCAGCTGATCTTCGCTGGACTCCCGCGCGCGGACGAGCCTCTCTGAAGATGTCGCAGTTTTCGACACGCGTCGCTCCGTCACGCGCAAAGTCCGCGACCAAGACGGCAGGCAAGAAGGCGGCGGGGAACAAACCAACGGCGAAATCGCGGACGAAGATGCCGCTAATCGTCGTCGCCAACTCGCCGGACAAGGAGGCGGCGCTGGCGGGTCTCGAGCGGTGGAAGGCGAAGTATCCAGGTGCGGCGTCAAATCTCGCCGCCGATGACGTCCTGGTCGATTCGATGCGCGGCCGATCGTCAACGTGGACGCGGATCCGCGTCAATCTACGTAGCGTTCCGGAGCAGATCAGACCGCCGCAGGAAGCGCCCGACCCGGACGACGACCCAACGCACGCGTGGCGTGAAGCGCGGGGAAAAGGCCGCTAAATGTGGGCTCGACCAACCGCAGCTCTTTGGTTCGCCGTGATAGCGGTGGTCCAACGTCTGCCAGCGCAGCAGGACCAGGCGGCATACACCAGTTCTATCGCCGCGATCGCTCGTCGTCAGGCTGTCGACGACAGCGTTGCCGCCCCCGGCGCGCGAAGCATCTTGCTGGCCGGTGGTGCGCCAACCGCGCGCGCGATCGTTCTCCTTCATGGCCTCACCGATTCCCCGCGGCAATTCGAGGCGTTCGCATATCTGCTCCACGCCGACGGAAACAATGTCTACGTGCCGCGACTCCCGCAGCATGGTCTTCGCGGCAAGAATGTCGGTGTGCTTTCCGCCCTGACCGCGGCACAACTGAGAGGAGTGGCAGACTCCGTCGTGAACGAAGCTCGCGGACTTGGCGATTCGGTGGTGGTTGTCGGCCTGAGCATGGGCGGCACGATAGGCGCATGGATCGCGCAGCAGCGCCAAGTGTCGCGGGTGGTCCTGATCGCACCAGCGATTGAGCCCGGGCGGATCCCGTCCCTCCTCGATCGACCGCTGATCGGCCTTGCTGACCGTCTGCCGAGCATGGCGCGGCGATCGCAGCCTGATAGCGCGCGGCCCGACCGGGAACCGGGATTCAACTTGCGCGCGATTGCTGAGATCCTCGAGCTCGGGCGCTCCATCCTTGGCCAGGCGGCCGGCGAAGCGTCACTCACGCGTGACATCGTCGTTTTGGTGAACGCCAGCGATCGTACGGTCAAGGAGTCCGCGGCGGAGGCGCTCGCGCGCAACTGGTTGCGACACGGCGCCACGGTCTCTGTGTTCGAGCTGCCGGACTCGTTACGCCTGCCGCACAACATCATCGATCCGATGCGCGGTCGCGTCGGCGAAGATGTGATGCTTGATCTGCTTCGCGAGCTGGCGTACGGCGCGCAGCCATCCGCGTTAGCTCGTCCTGTGTTCCTCCGCTAAACCATCGTCCACTCAGCCGTGGACGCTAAACCGGTTGATATACACCACGATGCCAACGATCGTCTGCACCGCACCGAGAATCAGCAGCGTGATGTCATGACGGCCTTTCCAGAAGCGCCAGCCAAGCCCCGCAATGATGGCGCCCGACACGAGAGTGAGTACTACGAAGCCGAAGATGTGATCCCTGTAAGCCAGATAGCTGCCGCCGATCGCTCGTGCTGAAAGCAAATGCAGGAGCATTCCAACGCCAAGAAGTAGCACACCGAGCAACGTCCAACGAGGTCTCATCGCGTTCCGGGGTCAGTGGATGACGCGGTGCCAGCGTTCGTACGGCCAGGTCAACCCGATGACGGCACCGATGCCACCGCCCCACGCTGCGCCGACTCCCGCCGCGCGCCAATCGGTGCGGTAGTGCGGTCCACCCGAGCGTCGCGGATCGTTGAGAAGAGCGTAGGAAATCGCGCCGCCGATCGCGCCACCGACCGCGCGCTCGACCATGCTCGCTCCCCGCGACACACCTTGGCTGACATCGAGCCTGCGCACCGAACCGCGCGGAATCGCGAGCGACCCGGTTGTGCTAGGGACTCTCAGACGAAGGATGCCTCCGTCGACGGATTCAACGGTGCCGCGTAAGAATTGTCTGCGGTTCGGTCCCTCTTCCTGGCGAGCCGTCTCCGGGATCCAGACGCGAACTCGCGTACCCGGCTGGACGTCGGTGGGGAACTGCGCGCGAGCGGGGCGGGCGATACCGAGGAGAAAGGTGATGATGATGATGATGAGAAGGCGCATTACTGATCCTTTTTCGGAGGAGAGATCTCGTCCCGTTCCGGGTGGAGCTTGTCCTTAAACCGCTGCGCCTCGCCGATGCGCTCCACTTCGAGCGCGAGGGCATCAATCGACCGCTGGAGGTATTCGATGCGTTGATCGCCGAGCTTCGGCGTCGAATCCCTGCCCGATGACGGCAGCGGGGATGCTTGGGACAGCCGATCACCCGATGGTGTTGCCCATGTGGTTACCGTTTTCCACATCAGATAAGCGCCGAGGCCGAGGAACAGGAGGAATACATGCGCCATGGCGTGCATCATCTCACCCATCGCAAGGGCGAACCCGATGCCGGCAAGGTTGACGATGCCGAAGAACACCGCACCAGCTCGCCACAGCTTGGCCCGTCGAGTCATGACGAAATCCTCATCTCCATAGAAAACCTACGCGCCCGATGGGTGAAAGTTTCTGGCGCCTGTCTTAGAAGATATGACGCTCAGGCAAATAATGACTTGACGACGAACAAGACGTTGGCCGGACGCTCGGCCAGGCGCCGCATGTACCACCGATACCACGCCGATCCGTAACTGATCAGCGTCTTCACGATGTGCCCTTCAGCGACGAGGCGGCGCTGGGCGGAGTCGCGAATTCCGTAAAGCATGTGAATCTGATATTTATCCTTTCTGACGTCTAAGGCCTCCGCCCGCTCGGCGATCCGCGCGATCAGCGCGAGATCGTGCGTACCGAAAATGGGAGAGCAGGCGCCCGTGCGCGCTCCGTCCAGCATTCGTACCGCAAGCGAGTAATACGCCCTATCCGTGTCACTCTTCTTCTCGAACGCCACTTCTTTGGGTTCGTCGTAGGCTCCCTTCACGAGCCGGATCACCGGCTCGTGCGGCATCAGCCGCGCAAGATCCTCAGGAGTGCGACGCAGATACGCCTGAAGCGCGACACCAGTGGAAGGGTGATTCCTCTTCAGCGCGACGTAGAGTTGGAGCGTTCGGTCAACGTAGCTCGAGTCTTCCATGTCCAACCAGAGCGCCGATCCGGTTCCCTCCGCCTTGGCCGCCAGCGCGAGCAGATGGCGCTCGCATTCGCCCAAAGAGAGATCGAGACCGAGCTGGGTCGGCTTGACGCTTACCTGTGCCGGAAGCCCACGCGCCCGGATCTGATCGAAGAACCGGAGATAGTGATCGCGCACCGAGATCGCGGCCTCGGCGCTCAAGATCGCTTCCCCGAGCTGCGTGAAGATCAGCCCGCGGCCACTCGCGGCGATGGCGGCACCCGCTGTGAGTGCGTCATCAGCGTGCTCGCCCGGCATGAACGCCTGCGTCGCGCGCTTCACAACTGCGCTGTGAAGAGCGAACTCGTTAAGCCTTCGGCTTCGCGCCGCGGCTAGCAAAATCGACCGTCCGAAACGCATCCGACTATCCACTCCTGACCTTGGCTCGCCTGCCTTTGCTTCGCTTAGCGCTTCGCGCCCGCGCCGCCGATTCGGCCAGCCTCCAGAACTGTCGCTCACCAATCACCTTCACGACTTGTCCCTTCGCGGCGAGCCGGCGGATCTCCAGCAGCTTCGTGCCGCCCCGGTTATGACTATGGGCACACGTAAGTCGTCGCCACCGAATCGCTACCCAAATGATTCCGCCGAGCGGCTTGCGGATACGGGCAGATCCGACGCCTTTTCACAACGGCGCTCCTCGGGTCACCGTCGATCGCGAATTTGGTGGCGATCACGCCATTGGGCCGGACATCCTTCTCCACCCACTCCTCGAGCGCCGAAAAGAGACTGTTTTGCGGGGTGTCTCCTGGCCGCAGCCACTGGCCAAAATCGTTCGGCTCGTCGCCACCGCCGCAGTGCCACACCCCCGGGAACAGATAGAGCTGCAGGAAATCGCGAACCGCCTCATCTCCCATTCGCTTTTGCACAGACGAAAACAAGTTCAGGTTCGCCTCGGGACGATCGCTGCCACCGTGATAGATGATGATCTTGCCGCCGCGCTTCTGGAACGCCGCAAAATCACCGGTGACGAAAGTCTTGAAACCAAAGTGCGTCGCCGGCGCTCCAGCCATGATGCCATCGTAGTCCGTTGGATAACGCTCGGCCTCCATTAGTCCCTGTCGGCCGCCGTTTGAACAGCTACTGAAGTACGACCGCGTCGGCGCGGAGTCATAAAAGGCCTGAATCAGTGCTTTCGCTGTCTGCGCCGTCTCGTGAACCGCACGATAGTCGAAGTCCGCTTGCTTCTCGGGATGATTCACTGCCCACGTTGACTCGCTCGACCTGCCGCGGTGCCCTGTATCGGTCGACGAAGTCGCATAGCCGTTGTGCAATGATTCACCGAGACGGTAGTAGTTGATCGAGCCGCCGAACGAGCCATTACCAACGCCTAGGTAACGCCGGTTCCAACCAGCGGCGGGAAGCCAGACCTCGACGCCGATCTCCGAATCCGACGATGGTCGCGCCACCGCTCGGACCCGACAGAACGCTGGCAAGGTGTTGAATGCAGTGAAGAATTCCGGTGAAGCCCGACGCATCCTTATCGGCGGCACAAACTTGCCCGAATCCACCAGCTGCGCCGAGATGACTGTCGTATTCTCCAATCGCAGGCCGCGGAGAGCAGAGCAGGATTGCGCGCGCGACGGCAGCGGCGCCAGGCAACAAAGCGCCAGCGCCCATCCTGAGCGAGAGATCGTTATCGAGGCTCCTCGTCAGAACTCTTCAAGAATCTTTTTCGCCTTCTTGGGATTGTCACTGACGATCGCCAGCTCGACCAGGTCATCCGCGGTGCCGGTTACGTAAATCGCCTCGAGATTGATGCCCGCATCGCCGAGTCGGCCCGTGACAGTGGCCAGTACTCCGGCCGTGTTTTCGAGCAATACGAGATGGACTTCGCTCTCCGTGAACCGAATGCTCGCTGCCTCGAACGCGCTGCGTGCTCCCACGATATCATCCGGGAGAATGCGCGCCATCGCCACGCCGCCGATGGACATTCCTGCGAGAGCTTTGATGTTGACACCACGGTGGGCGAGCGCCTGCGCCACTCGGGCGAGGTCGCCGGCGTGATTCGTGAGCTGGATCGAGCAGTCTCTCATAGAGGTCTCCGGGGTACGTTATTGACTCAATACTACGCTTAAATTTGGTGCTGCCTTCCCACCATAGTCACCTTGAAATGAATACGTCCCTACCGGAAGGGCGATTGGATTTTCACCAATGCCCGGTCCGCCCTGGTAGGAGGGAAAATCTGGCGCGATGACGAAGAAATCGATCACGTCACGCTTTGTCTCGCCCGCCGCGAAATAGGTGACGCCTATGTCCAGAGCCAAATCTCCCTTGCTGATGCCGACGCCGGAACCGTCGTGCATCGCGTAGCCGTAGCTGTAAGGCACACTCCCGGACCCGCTCGGAAGTGAGACAACCACGGGGTGCAAAAATCGATTGTGAACCGAGATCGTAAAGGTCGCCAGACCTCCATGGAGCCCGGAGGTTGGTGCCGCTGGTGACACCGCGCTGGTAACCTCCAGCTCGGAGGGCGCGATCGTCGGCGTGCCGGGAGCGGGCGAGGCGGGAGGGCCGGCATCGCGCACACATGCCTCTCCGCACAGAACGACACCACCGCAAGCCTGGAGAAACGCCGATCGTGGGTGTCCTGCCGCACGTATCAGCGCGTGCAGCATCTCATGGCGGACGACCGCTCCGGCAATTGTATCGTTCGCATAAAGGACGATTCGATTGCTTGCGAGCGACCAATACCCGGCGACGGTTTCGTCAGTTTCATTTGGGTTCCGTAGGAGACTCGTTGTCGAGTACCACTGAACGCTCTCGAGTGATCCACTAAGACCAGAGCACGACTCCACCATTGCCCACCATCCCGCGTAGTCCGGTGGCGGGATCAAGAGCTGAGCGTTCTCGGGCAGCGCCGGATCAGTGAGACTGCCGCAGGATAATCCCGCAACGAGCGCAAGCAGTGGCGCTCGCATTCGATTCGGGCGGGATGGACGGCGGGCTTTAACGGCGTTCATTCTGTCCCTAAAGTGATCGTCGGCTTCGATGATCGCTAGCGACCCCACCGGCCGACGATGAAAAGGCCGCTAGCCGGACGTGGCGAAGATAGCCGCGAGCTCGTGGGGCGGCACGACCTCCAGCTGATCGTAGGTGCAGTCGCGCGGCCGCTTGTCGTCGCGCCACCGCCGAAACTGCGCGGTGTGCTTCGCATTCTAGCTATTCCGCCCGGGGGGATTGTAGGGCACATTCGAAGATTCTCTTCCCCACTCGACCAATGCGTATCAATCGGCTTCCCTTCGTTCTAGCGATTTGTTTCGCGTGCGCACGCGCGATACCCGTTTCAGAGGCCCCCGCCGACTCACAGGCCTCCGCGGACCCGCATCCAAACCGCGTCGTCGGCTATTTCGCTTCGTGGGATGTGCGGAGCAAGGGAACCCGCATCGCTGATCTGCCCGCGAAAGATCTGACACATATCTATTACGCGTTCGCGAAAATTGGAAAAGACGGTCGCGTTGTGCTCTCGGATCCTTGCATCGACATCGGCAAGTGTGATTCGACGGCAGCCGTGAACCCCGGCGGAAACTTCGCGGAGCTGGAGCGTCTGAAAGCACTCAACCCACATTTGAAGCTGGCCATTTCAATCGGCGGCTGGACGGACTCCGGAAAGTTCTCCGACGCCGCGCTCACCGACTCGAGCCGCCGCTTGTTCTCCGAATCCGCGCTCGACCTCTTCATTCGTCAAAGGCCGGGACTCTTCGATGGCATCGACATCGACTGGGAGTTCCCGGTCGAGGGAGGATTGGAGGGGAACGTCGAGCGGCCGGCCGACAAGAAGAATTTTACTCTCCTGCTCCGCGAGCTGCGTCAGTNNTCAGGAGCTCGATGCGCAGGGCACGATCGATGGCCGGCACTACGAGCTCACCATCGCCGCCTCAGCGCGCCTGCAGGAGATCGAAAACGTCGAGATCGGGCAGATCCAGCGGCTGCTCGATTTCATAAATGTCATGACCTACGATTACCACTCGGCTCCGGGCAGGACCAACTTCAACGCGCCGTTGTACTCAGCCAGGGGAGATATAGACCCCTCGGTGAATATCGATGTGACGATGCACGCATTTCTCGACGCCGCGGTCCCTGCCCGCAAGCTTCTCCTCGGCATTCCATTTTATGGACACGCTTACGGCAGCGTGCCGAACGTCAGCAATGGATTATTTCAGAATGGTACCGACAAGCCGGCCGCATGGCGCGAGCACGACGGTGATTGGAATGTCCTCGCGCGCACGCGTCTCAAGGATTCCCGTTATGTCCGGTACTGGGAATCGAGGGCTCGCGTCCCGTGGCTGTACGATTCGACCAGTGGTACCTGGATTAGCTACGACGATCCGGAATCAGTGGGCGAGAAAGTCCGCTACGTGCGCGAGCACGGGCTCGGCGGCGTGGTGATCTGGGAGCTGGGCGGCGACGACGGAAGTCTGATGCGAGCGATATCTGGCAGATAAGGCTCGCACCAGCGCGATCACCCGCAAAGGATATTGCTTGGCTGCCACTTCGCACTGAACGCAGTCTTGATGTGCCCGGCGTCGGGGAAGCGGAGATCGACCGACCCGGTGATAGTGTTATCGGAATCGACTGAGCTCACGATTATGTAGCCCGACTCGGCGAGCTCGTAAGTGGATCCGTCCGGGTGGAACAAGGCCGCGGCTTCCGTGTTGCTCGCAATGGGCCACACGTGCGCAGTCAATTGATCCAACAGCACTGGCACATACACCCGCACAAAGGGCGCGCTCGGCTCGATAGAGCCTACCGGATTTGGCGCGAGATAAATTGCGACTGCTGGTCCATCCGCCGGTCCACACGCAAATGCGGCGGCGGAGTAAACGAAACCGCGGAATGGCGCGGAGACCGCATCAGAGCTGCACGCCATTGCAAGAGCAACCACCAACGACAAACGAAGCATACGAGTCACGGGCATGAGTCCTCCTTGTAGGCGCGGCTGGTCAGGCCATCGCAGTTATCAGCAATATGCCTCACGTTCCCGCTGATGCAACAAGAGACTGTCAGCGCCCGTCTCTCGCGATCACCTCGCGAGGAATTGCCTCACTACGGGCGTGATGCGGGCCCCTTCGCATCCAGTTGAAAGATGTCCGCACGGGCTTGCGACCGAGATCGTGTCCGCATGCACGTACCTGGCAAAGGCTGCCGCGGACTCGGCGCTGACGCTGTGGTCGTCCCACGAATAGATGATGAGCATGCGAGACCGCACCTGAGCGGCGGCACGCGATAGATCGCCGCCGAAATTTGAGGCGACGTCCTGTCTTCGGGCGGCGCGAACCTGCGACGCAAAATCTTCGAGGGTCCAGCTGGCGCTGAGCTCTTTGGCACTTCGCGCGACATCCGCGGCGGTGGCGGCGACGCCGTCCTTGTTCACCGCGCGCGGCGTGCGAAGGTGGAGCTCCCACATGAGGGAGACCTGATTCCAGACGGAGTCATCGGGGACGCCGTGCGCGCGCCCGTTGTCGACCAGGCTCAACACCGTGGATGTGAACGTCCGATCAAAGGCGCCCGACTGCGGGGTGCCCACGATCGGGACGACCGCGTCCATGAAATTCGGATACTTAACGGCCCATTCGAAGGCCTGCATCCCACCCATGGAGATGCCGAGTACGGCGTGAAGGCGTGGGAGCTTCAATATTTCCGCGACGAGCCGGTGCTGCGCATCGACCATGTCCGCGATGGTGAGATCGCGAAACGCAGCGCGTCCCTCGGGCGGTGTATTAGAGGGTGAAGACGATCGCCCGTTGGCGAACGCGTCGACGACGATGGTAAAGAACCGCGTCGTATCGACCCATCCGTTATCTCCGAACATTCCGATCCAGTCTTCCGAGCGACCGAGCAGCCAGGTAGGGATGAGTACAGCGTTCGTGCGGGCTGGGTTGAGGCGGCCGAAGGTGCGGTACGCTATTCGGCAGTTCTCGATTGTTGCGCCGCTCTCAAGTCGACACGTGCCGAGGGACGCGATCGTTGCCCGTGGAGGAGGAGGAGCAGGCGGAGCCTGGCCGTATGCCGGCTTACCGATTTGCAGCGCCGCGAGAGCGGTGACGAGGTGAAGGTATCGACGCATTATTTGTCCTTCTGAGCGCATCACTTGCTGGGAATGGGAGTCGGAGCTGCCGCGTCGCTGGTGAAGCTGAGTGCCGCGACATACCACTGACCGTTGACCTTCTTCCACACAATGAGATACTTGCCCATGTCCAGCATGTCGCCATTCGGTGTGCGAATGACGATGCGGTTCACGCCCGTCTCGTATGCGAGGTCGCCGGAACGTGCCATCTCCACGCGCGACGGTGTGCCGACCAGCTCCTTTACGCCCATCGTCGTGAAGAATTCGTGGTACAGATTGCCGATCGCCGCGCGCCCCGTAAGAGCGCGCATGCCCGCCGGCTGCACGACCGCGTCCTCGGCCCAGAATGCGATCGCTCTGTTTCCGTCCAGCGCAGTCTCGGCCGCCTGGAGTCCAAGACTGCGCTCGTGGAGCGCGCTATCAGCCGCTACCAACCCTGACGGTGCGGATGTATTTGACATCGTGGCGGACGAGGCGCAGCCGAGAGCAGGAAGTAACGCCGCCGCGATTAGATAGTGAAGCTGACGAGCAGTCATGTGTGATTGGGGCAATGGATGGACCTCTAAGCGGCATTTGCGGTCGTCGCGGGAGGCGAATGTTGCGACAACCCCATCGCGGATGATAGATGGTCGCACCAATGCCTGGTCGGCGGCTATCGCAACAGAATGCGGAAACGGAGGCTCTCCGCACCGCCGTGTGCGTGGGACTTGTGGAACCGCTCAATCATTTCGCCGCCGTTCGCTTCGATCACCCGCTGGGATGCGATGTTGTCGGCCTGAGTCGTGAGCTCTACGTACGCGAGCCCCTCAGCTCTTGCCAGCGGCAGCAGTCGCGCCATTACATCCTCAAGTGCGTCGCGCCATCTTCTCGAGTTCAATGCCCGAGCTGCGATCCCAACTTGAAGCCGGCCTCTCCGGCCGCTATGCCCTCGAGCGCGAACTGGGGCAGGGCGGCATGGCTATCGTTTACCTGGCTCGCGACCTTCGCCACGATCGTAGTGTCGCCCTGAAGGTCCTCAATCCCGAGATCTCGGCCGAGATCGGCGCCGAGCGTTTCCTGCGCGAGATCAAGATGGCGGCCGGCCTCACCCATCCCCACATCCTGCCGGTCTACGATTCGGGAGAGGCGGATGGGCTGTTGTTCTACGTGATGCCTAATATGGAAGGCCGTTCGCTGCGGGAGCGGCTGGACGCCGAGAGGCAGATGCCGCTGGAGGAGGCTTTGCGAATTACCCGCGAAGTGGCCACCGCGCTCGACTATGCTCACCGCCAGCGGGTGATTCATCGCGACATCAAGCCCGAGAACATCCTGCTGCACGAAGGCAATGCGATGGTGGCTGACTTCGGGATCGGCAAGGCGCTGAGCGGTAGCGACGGCGTCACCCAGACCGGACTCACGGTCGGCACGCCCGCTTATATGAGCCCCGAACAGTCGGTGGGCGAGCGCGAAGTCGATGGCCGCAGCGACATCTACAGCCTGGGCTGCGTGCTGTACGAAATGCTCACCGGCGAGGTCCCGTTCACCGGCCCGAATCCGCGAGCAATCATGACCAAGCGGTTCGTTTCGCCCGTCCCGCACGTTACGGCGATGCGCGACGTACCCGAAGGGATCGACCAGGTGGTGACTCGCGCTCTGGCCAAGGCACCGGTGGACCGCTTTGCCACCGCGGCGCAATTCGCCGACGCGCTGCGGCCGTCCGCGGTGCAGCGAACGCCGCCCGACGCGCCCAGGACTGCTGCCGCGGCGAAGACGGTCGCGGTGCTCCCGTTGGCCAACATGAGCGCGGACCCGGAAAACGAGTACTTCAGCGATGGGATGACAGAGGAGATCATCGGCGCGCTGTCCAAGGTGCCGGGACTCCAGGTCGCTTCGCGGACCTCCTGCTTCGCCTTCAAGGGGAAGGAGCTGGACATCCGCCAGGTTGGAGAGAAGCTCGGCGTGGCCTCGGTCCTCACGGGCAGCGTGCGCAAGGTCGGCAACCGGATCCGGATCACCGCCCAGCTGGTGAACGCGGAGAGCGGCTACCACATCTGGTCGGAGACGTATGACCGGCAGCTCGAGGACGTGTTCGCGATCCAGGACGAGCTGTCGCGCGCGATCGTGGAGGCGCTCAAGCTCCGACTCGGCGATTCGAGCGACCAGCTGGTGGCACCCACGAAGAACCTCGAGGCGTACAATCTTTACCTGAAGGGGCGCTTCTTCTTCTATCGCTTCACCCAGCCGGGACTCCAAAAGAGTCTGGAGCTGTTCCAGCACGTCCTGCTACAGGAGCCCGGGTACGCCCGCGCCTATTCGGGGATTGCCGACTGCTGGTGCGAATTGGCGGATGACTGGGTTGCCCCCGATGACGCCTATCCCAGGGCCAAAACCGCGGCGACCACCGCCTTGCGGCTTGATCCCGAGCTGGTCGAGGCGATGACGTCGATCGGCAAAGTGCTCGGCTGGTACGAGTGGGATTTCGCGGGCGCCGAGCGACAACTCCGCCGCGCGGTGGCGATCAACCCCAACTATACGGAAGCGCACTGGACGTTCGGGAGCGTGCTGCCGGCGGTCGGCCTGCTGGGCGAGGCGATTGGCGAAATGAAGAAAGCGCTCACGCTCGATCCGCTACACCCCCACCACAGCCGCTGGCTCTGCCGCTTCCTGTTGTATGCGAAGGACTACGGTGCGGCGATCGCCCAGGGTCAGAAGACGCTGGAGCTCCACTCCGATTACTTCCACGCGTATCTGGACATCGGGACGGCCCATCTGGCTCAGGGGAATGCAGAGGAGGCGCTGCGGTGGTATCAGCGGGCCCAGGGACTTGAAACCAGCGTGCGATCGTACGATGCGTATATCGTGCGGGCCCTCGCGCCGTTGAGCCGCCGCGACGAGGCGGATGGGATCCTTGCCAGGCTGGAGGAGGAATCGGGACAGCACTATATCCGCTCCGAGATCCTCGCGATGGGCTACGCGGCGGTGGGCAACATGGATCGCGCGTTCGCCTGTCTGGAGAAGGCGTTTCAGGCCCGTTCTGCGGGCCTGATTTATCTCCACCTGGATTCCGGCTATGAGCCGCTCCGGGGCGATCCGCGCTACGCCGACCTGGTCAAGCGGATCGGGCTCAAGTAGGTCGGGGGAGCGTTTGATTTCCGATGCGTCCAAACCGACGCGCGAACAATTGGCGTCGAAAACCAATTCGATGCAATCGTTCGGAGTTCTGCCAGCTCGCGTTCAATTGAGTCTGCTGTAATCTCGCCCCCACCGGACCCAGTGAAATAGCGTCCATTTCGTCCTCAATGCCGATGCGCTGATACTCCACGCGAAGAAGCGGGCCGCAACGGCGAAGCAGATCGAGGGCCGATGCGGTTATCGAGCTTGTGGTCTACCTAACGCCCCAGTTCAGCTGCGGGCGATTCTANNTCTGCTGCAACGTTCGTTAGGCCGACGGCGCCGAAGTCTCAACTCCGAGCGCATCGATCGCGGCCCGGTGAACAAAACACCGGTGCGCAGCTTCGCTCCTTAGAAATCCAGCTACCCCCTTGGGCGTTGCGAGTGCGTCGAGCCAAGGAACGGCAATTTTATTGATGAGGGTGTCCACCTCTTTCGGTTCATTGGGCAGCTTGGGCATTCCAGCTAAAGCTTCCGCTCGGCAGCGTACGTGGCAGTGGGACTCCGCCGGGCGGTCCTCGTTACCGAGTTGCTTCAGGTAAACGCCAAGATTGAGGTAAAAGTCGTCCCCCCACTGTGACTTCTGAAGATTCACGACGGAGATCACTTTCCCGTGGTCGCGATGCCATGTCCCGGCACGCTTAGCGTATCCGAGTGGCTTCAGTACCGACGAGATCCGTCCTTCCAGAACCTTCCTAGCATCAGACATTTGGGTTCGGCCTAACGCCCTAGATCAGCTGCGGGCGATTCTACCATACGATACACAACCCAACGACTTTGTCGCGCCCGTCTGCTGCAACGTTCGTTATGTGGCGGGTCGCGATGCTTGCTCAGCTTCGGCCAGTACGCCCTCCATCACCCCGAGGCAATCGACGCAGACAGTCGCCGAGCCGACACTCGTGGCCTCATCCTTCCACCGAAGCTGACGACAGAATCGGCAGCGTACCGCGTCCACTGGCGGTCGACCCGGCGTCAGCGGTCGACGCGGCGTCAGCTGTCGAGCCACCTGCGCGACGCAGTGGTCGCACATATAGACATGCGTACCGGCGATCATGTACGTGACCTCGTCCTTGAGCCGACCGCAGCCGTTGCACCGGACGATCCGAATTACTCCCGACGGCTGTGGCATGGGTCACCTCGGTCGAGACTCCGATAAGTCTACGGGTCGAAAGCGTTTGGCGCCACATAACTAGTAATTATACTGCGTGTTTATGCTGCAGAGAAAACGCAAACCTGCCAAGCCAGTGCGAGATAACAACTCGGGGTGACAGGCTGTCAAGCTCGCAACTTCCGCTCGATTCACTATTTACACACGCGCCAGGTGTTTGACTGATATGCATATGCTGCAAAACCTCGCAGTATATGCAACAGAAAAAATTGGGTAGGACCAGAGCGTCGCGCGAACGCACTTACCGCTGACTTGGGCAGTACCGACCCAACTATCCTCGATCGCTCGAGCTGGACGGCACCGCGGCCGACCGCCGCAGCATCCACCCGTACAACCAAACAATCGCGCCGACAAACCCAATCACCCCAAGCCACGGCGCGGGCGCAAAACTCTCCGGCACGAGCGCGATCGGCGCGTCCTTCGAGAATCCGACGATCAACCCGGCATTGATCACTCCCCAGATGCTCTCGCCAACAATCAACCCCGACGCCACCAGCGTCCCAAGCCGCTTCGCGCGATCGGGATTCGGCATCGACGCACTACGCCGATCATACCAGTGCGCGATCACCGCGCCGACGATCACCGCGAACGTCGCCGACATCGGCAGATAAATCCCGATGCCCACAGCCAAAGGCGGTATCCGTATCTTCTTCATCACGCCGAGCACCGCGTCGAGGATAACGAGCCCAACGCCCACGGCGGCGCCGATGCCGAGCATCTTCCATTCGAGATGCCCACCAATCACACCCTGCGCGAGCGCGGAGATCAGCGTCGCCTGCGGCGCGGNNCAAAACGAATGGAATCACCGACGCTCCCGCCGCCACACCCACGATGAGCGCGATCTGCTGACGCATCGGTGACGCGCCCACGAGCTGGCCGGTCTTCAGATCCTGCAAGTTGTCGTTCGAGATCGTCGCGCACGCGAAGACGATCGCCGTCACGAATAGCGCGAACGCCACCAGCGCCTGTCGCGTGTCCACCGTTGGCGATACCACGAGCACCACCAACGACGCGCAGATCACGATCGACAGAATTCCGACACCCGAGATCGGGCTGTTCGAGGCGCCGATCAAGCCCGCCATGTATCCGCACACACCGGCGATCACGAAGCCGATGATCAGCACGAACGGAACTGCGATCAACGTCAGCTTCATCGCGCTCGGCGCCAGCACCGTCGACTTCGCGAACGTGTATGCCAGCCAAGCAGTGATGATAAGGCACCCGGCCGTCAGCGCGTAAATCCACGGCGGCGAGATGTCGCGGTCAGTGTCGTCCGCCGTGATCGCGGCGCGAGAAGCGACGAGTGTGCTCACGAGTCCGCCCATCACCGGCTTCGCCAGCCTCACCAGAGTGTAGACCGCGGCGACGGCGATCGTGCCGGCGCCGAGGAACCGCACCTGCGTGCGCCAGATCCCGATCGTATGATCCGCCAGCGACACGCCCGCGGCGGCGGGCTGCATATGCGTCAGAATCGGGACGGCGATCACCCACGAAATCACTTGGCCCACCAGCATCGCGAGTCCAACTGACAGTCCGACGAGATGGCCCGCGCCGAGGAGTGCAAGCGACCACGCGATGTCGTACCCGGTTGACGCTCCACCTCCCAGGCTAATGACGCCCCCCAATCCAGCGCCGATGACGCGCGTCGCGCTCACAATCGCGAGCCCCGCCGAGGCGACGGAGCCGAGGATGACGGCGCGGAGTCCTTCTTTCGCTTCGCCGGTGTCGTCCTTCGTTTCGCCGCGCGTGCCCGATCCAACCTTCAGCACTTCGGCCGCAGCGACGCCTTCCGGGTAAGGCAGATCGGACGTCGTCACCAGCGCGCGTCGGAGCGGAATCGTGAACACCACGCCGAGCACGCCGCCGCTCAGGCAGATGAAGAACGACTGCCAGAATGGGAAACCCGTCCACCAGCCAACGATCACGAGTCCCGGCAAAACGAAGATGATCGCCGACAACGTGCCGGCCGCCGAAGCGACGGTCTGGACGATGTTGTTCTCGAGGATCGACGAGTCCTTGAAGCCGCTCAGGATTGCCATCGAGATCACCGCCGCGGGGATCGACGAGGCGAAGGTGAGTCCGACCTTGAGCCCGAGGTAGACGTTGGCCGCGGTGAAGACCGTCGTGATGAGCGCGCCGAGGATCAGGCTGCGTATGGTGAGTTCGTTGGGTTTCATGGGCTAAAATCTTACACCCAAAGCCCGGTGCGTGACGAGTAGCGGCGCTACGCCACTCATTAAGCCCGAAGACTGCGTTCGTCGCCTACTGGGACACCGGGATAGGAACCCTCGATCACTGGGTCACCGGCACCGGGACCGAGCTGTTATTATGGGTCCCGTCGCCGAGCTGGCCACNNGCACCACGGCGAAGGTGAGGCCGCCGGACACAGGGACCGGAGTGCCACTGTCGGTGAGGTTTCCATCACCGAGCTGGCCGACCTGATTTTTCCCCCAACAGTACGCCGCGCCCGTGCTCGTGAGGGCGCACGTGTGGTAGGATCCCGCGCTCAAAGCAGTGAATTTGAGTGCAGTCGACACAGCGGTTGGAATCAGGCTCATTGCCGTTTTCCCGTCGCCCAACTGTCCCGATCCGTCGTTCCCCCAGCAGTAGGCTGTACCCGACGGCGCGATACCGCAGGTG
>PKVB01000138.1 GCA_003131365.1 Gemmatimonadota bacterium
ATCTCGGATCCCGTTCAGTTTTGCAGTTGACATCTCGGATCCCGTTCGTTTCAGTTTGACCGACCCGCTCAGTGTTCAGCGAGCACGTAGATGGCAGCAAGAACCAGGAGAAAGTACGGCACGAGCGCAGCCGCGCCGGCGTAATCCTTCGATACGCGCTGACCGAAGAAGAGCGCGATGATGTTGACGCCAGCGACCACCGCGCCGAGATATGCCACCAGGGAGTCGTGGGTCAGNNCTCAGTGCCCCGGCGGACACCTCGAGGATCGTGATGATGATGAACATCGGGCCGACCGTGCCGGCAAGCGGACTCCGCGCGAAATGCTCATCGAGGTACGCTCGATTTCCTCCTCGATCCACGACCTTGTCTATCCCCGACTGAAGAAACAGCACCGCGAGAAACGCGGAGACGAGTATCTGCAGGATGTGTGATGCCGCATCGGGCGAGTGCACATTTGGCATGTAGTTATTGTAGCATGATCTGGCGGACACTGTCCAATCCGGAAACGGCACATGACGAGACGCGGTACATCGATGCGAACACCTCAGGCAGCGTCCACTCCGACTGTTCGGCGATCTCGACTCGCGCTTCTGGCGTTGGTCCTCGCGTGCCGGCAGGGATTGCCCGCGCCCCGCGCTGAGATCGAAGCGTCACGACAACTGGTGGTGGTGATCACTCCCAGCTGGACATCGACCGTCGGCGCCATGACGCGGTTCGAGCGCGCAACTCCAACGTCAGCATGGACCCGGCTGGAGTCCGCGATTCCGCTCGTAGTCGGCCGCACCGGGATCGCGTGGGGCGTTGGCTTCGACAACGTATCAGCCGACGGTCCGCACAAGCATGAAGGAGATGGAAAAGCTCCGGCCGGCATTTTCCCGCTCGACACGGCCTTTGGATTTGCGCCCCGCGACTCCGCGCAGAAAGTGCAATTGACCTACGTGCAACTGCTTCCCACCACCGACTGCGTCGACGATACTGCCTCGGCCCATTACAACACGGTTGTCGACAGAGCCGTGGTCCCCAGCGTCGACTGGAGCAGCGCCGAGCACATGCGGCAAGTGTCGCAGTACATGGTCGGAGTGATCGTCGGGTACAACGCGTCACCTCCGGTCAAGGGACGCGGCTCCTGCATCTTCCTCCACATCTGGGCCGGCCTCGATTCGCACACCGCCGGATGTACCGCGTTCGACGAAGCGAAGCTGCGAGAGGTGATGCTCTGGCTCGATCCGCGCAAACGGCCGCTACTCGTCCAACTCACTGCTGACCAATACAAAAGGCTTAAGGCGGGTTGGAGGCTGCCCGCGATTGAATGAAGTTGTCCAGACGATCCGGCCGGTCGAAGGCCATTACATCACTGCCCTAAGTCCGAAGCTAAGCGTCCGTCCGGGCACGACCGTAACGTTGTCCGGCTCGCCGTGCTGTCGGTTGAGAAGGTTCTCGCCACTCAAGTTGAGCGAGAGCCCGCGGTACAAGGTCCTGCCGATGCTCGCACGCAGTCGAGTCACGCCGCTGTATTTCAGCCAGTAGTTGCGCAACTCCTGGCCAACCAGCTCCGCATCGGTCTGCGTGGAATTCGAGAACGCTCCGGCGAGCGCGATACGATCGTAGTCAATCCAGTCCCATGATCGCGATGCGACCACCGAGCTGGTCCACCCTCCTCCGATCCACGCGGCTGACACGCTTCCCGTCCGTGCCGGCACCTCGAGCATCCTGTCACCGACGCGCAGATCTCCGACGTAACCCTGTGCCACCTGCCTCACCTTGCTGTCGACCGTGGAGAACGTTCCGCTCAGCGCAAGAGAGGCAAAGTTCAAATCGCTCTTCAGCTCCCAACCCCGATTGGTGATCTCGCCAACGTTCTGGAACACGTAGGCGATATGCCTGTCCTCCGCGGGGACCGGCTGCTGCGACTGTGGATACGCACCAGCCCCTGGCGAGGATCCATCGCGGTCGTTGGAAGCAGCGTACGCAACACGCTGGATGAGTCCCGACGCGAGCTGATCGAAGCGAGTCAACTGCAGGCCGAAAGTCTTGCCGACGTAGATATCCATCCCGGTTTCAATCCCAGCCTGCTCTTCGGGCGCGAGGTTTAGAAGCCGCGCCTGTCCGCGTGGATCGAACCACGCTGTCTCCCGCATGGGCGTCGTCGCGGGACGAATGCCGCGACCATACGCGGAGCGAAGCTTGACCGTCAGTGGCCCGAAGTCGTGCAACGCCGCGGCGCCAAGCATCGGCAGCGTTGAGACCGTGCGATTGGCGCCAAAGGCGTCGTTGCGCTCGACGCGGAGTCCGGCCGTGAGGTACCCGGCATCCCGCCATGACACGTTCGCCTGGGCGACGCCAGCGCTCGTCCAGCGGCGCACCACCGACGACACTGTCGAGCCGCTCGCCGCCTGGGTGGAGGTCGTCTCTGCCTGAGAGCGAAAGTCGAGCAGCGAATTCTCGCCGGCGAACGTCAGCGTCGTCGCGAGATTCTGCGCGTCACCGAGGGCGGCGACGCTGCTCACCCGAAGACTCGCCAGATTCGCGTTCCCGCCCGCCGTGCCGAGATCGGGCCCCGATGCAGAGGGGAGGGGCGTATGATAGTCGGCAAGATTCGACAATCTGCTTCCATCGAATCCGGCGACTATCGCGTGCGTCCAACGCTCGCTCTGAATGAGCGTTGCGTTGCCGCCGACGGTGTACTCGCGCACGGATTGCGGTATCACCTGCCCTGCCCGGGTAGCGCTCACCGAATCCCGAAAAAGCGGACTCGATGGATCGGCGGACTCGCTCGCGAACATTCTTGCCGTCCCGGTCGCGATCAATCTGGATCGCACTACGCGGAATCCCGCGCTACCCGTTGTGTGACGCGCAAACGCTCCGGGCAGGTACTCGCCCACTCCACCGGACGTGAAGCTAGCGCTCCCTGATTGCGCGCCCGACCCTTCGCGAACCGTGACCGCGTGATCCTGCGTGATGGCCGCGCGGGGGACGTACGCGCTCGAAGCCGCGCCCACCGCCGATCGCGCCACCGTGCTCGGACCACCGTTCGAACCATCGTGCCGAGTAACGATGTTGATCACGCCGCTGATCGCGTCGGTTCCGTAGAGCGCCGCGCCCTGGGGACCACGAATGATCTCGATGCGCTCGACGGTCTCGGGAGTGAACTGCGTTATCAACAGCGGATTGGCCAGCTCGATTCCATCAACATAGATCTTCGGATAGCTCGAGCCGAATGAACTGGTCCCTCTAATGCTCCCGTAGTGCGCGACCAGCGATGTCGGTCCGCTCTGCCAGACCCAGAGTCCGGGCACCAGGTCGCTCAACGCCTGAGCCAGATTCCCCTCGGCGTAGCGGGAGAGCTGAGCGCCGTTGACGACGTTCATCGCGACGGTGAGCCGGCGGGCTGGTGCCTCGATCGCGCCGCCGGTCACAACCACCCGGTCGAGAACGCGCGGTACCCGCGCGTGTTGCTCCGCGGTGTCCGGTGACTCCCAGGGCGCGAGCACGACGTGCTCGCCGCCCGCGGAAATTGGCAGGACCTGCGTTCCGCGCAGCAAGAGCGCGAACGCCTCGCCGAGCGGGATCGAATCGAACGAAGCGCAGACCCTGCTGTCCAGCGGGATCGCTTCAGAAGCGTAAGAGAGCCGGATGCGCGCATCGACCGAGAGGCGATCCAGCGCGTCGCGCAGCGAGATATCCCGCACATGGAGCGAGACACGCCGGTCGAGCGGCGCATTCCAAGTGGGTAGTGACGCCAGGAACGCGTTGGATGAGGAGCACGACTGGGCGCGCGCGGGCGACGCGACCAGTGCGAGCGCTGTAACGAGCAATACGATTGCGCGCGGAGCGCGCGATCGCCTGCCGGTTACAAGGCGGTCGGTGCTAGGGACGAGCTCCAGACGCGGTTGCCCGGTGAAGTATCGCCACGTTTCCCTGCCGCTCGATGCGGGCACCGAGCGAAAGAGCGATGACATTGAGAACTCGGTCAACCGGCTCCCCAGAAAAGGATGCGGTCAGGTGAAGATTCGCCAGCGATGAATCCGCCACCCGTAGCCTTACTCCGTACCACCGGTAAAGTTCTGCACCTACAAGAATGAGCGGTGCATCGCGGAAGACAAGGCGTCCCTCGACCCAGGCCAGGTCGTCGTGGGAAACAACTGATCTTTCCACGACGACTATCCCCTTCGTATCTACGGTCGCGCGATCGCGCGCGTTGAGCACGGCGTCCCGGTCGCGATCCCCGGCCGCGGCCCCAATCGCTACGGTCCCCGAATCCACCACTACCCGTGTGCCGGCGCTGTCATCGTTATCGACTGAAAAGGCGGTTCCGACATCCTGGATGATGATCTCCCCCGCCTTCACGGTGAACGGGTGCGTGGGATCGTGCACCACGCTGAAGTAGGCGACGCCATCGAGCACAACCAGGCGGTCCCCCTCATCCGGGGTAATGGAGGGCACAACAAGCCGGCTCGTCGGGCCGAGAAGGACCTTGGTTCCGTCCTTCAGCACGACCTGCCGGCGCTCACCGACCGAAGTGGCAAACGTCCGACCGGCCGCGTCGTCGCGCGAGCCGCGGACGCTCTGCCAGAGCATTGTCCCACCGATGATGATGATCGCGGCGGCTGCGACCCTTAGCAGCGCTGGGAAGCTTCGGTCGGCTCCGGCGCTCGCGAGGCGCGGGGCGAGCGGAATCACCCTCGGCTCGTTGATGCGCGACTTCACGCGATTCAGCGCGCTCTCGACATTGATGTCGTATGAATTCTCGCGCGACACATTGGCAATGACGGACTCGAGCAGTCGCACCACCTTAATGCGATGGGGATCAGATTCGATCCATCCCCTTGTCGCCTCGGCCTCACTGGAACCAGCTTCACCCGTCAGGTAGCGTGCGATACGCTCCCAATCGTCTGGGCTGATATTGGCGGAACCCTCGTCCGGTTTCGACATATTCATTAATAAGACAGACACCCGAACCGGACGCTACCCTACTTGGACACAAACAACGCGAGCGAGCGGGATCTGCGGGAGCGCATCCGAGCCGGGGACGAGGGCGCCTTCGATGCCGTTTTCCGGTCGCACTATCCGCACCTCGTGCGAATGGCGGAGTCGGTCGTTCGCGAGCGCGCACTCGCCGAGGAGATAGCGCAGGATGTCATGCTCGAGTTGTGGCGCCGCCGCGAATCGCTCGTAGTTGAACAAACTTTTCGCGCCTATCTCATACGATCCACCCGCAATCGGGCGCTCAATCATGTTCGACACCAGCGAATCGTTGCGCGCGAGGCCGCCTTTGCGGCCCTCGACTCTCCAAGCTCGCCGTCCGCGGAAGAAGAGGTCCTTGGTGTCGAGCTCGAGCGTGCGATACGTGATGCGATAGAAGGACTTTCGGAGAATTGCCGGGAAGTCTTTCAGTTGAGTCGCCAGAGCGGCCTCAAGTACGCCGAGATTGCGAGCACGCTTGAGATCTCCATCAAGACGGTTGAGAAGCGAATGGGGCAAGCCCTCTCGGAGCTGCGCGAACGCCTCGCGCCATGGATGCCCGGCGCGAGGGGAGAAAGCGGGCGGAAAACGCCGGTGTAGGGTATCCAAGGGCTCAAGTGTCTCTCCTCCAGAAGCAATTGCGCGCGGCTCAGAAACGCGCAGTCCAACTTTCGGAGACACTCTATGCCCAGTCCACTCAGAATTCTTTTCATAGCTGGTGCGGGTGCGGTCATGGCCGCATGCGCCACCGATAATGCTACCTCACCGGTTGCCTCGTCACGGGCGGCCGCTGCTCTCGTCTCGGCTCCACTCAGCTTCGGCGCGACCAATAGCAGCTTTGTTGGAAACTCAGCGCCGACCAATGCGTTTGTGCCAACGGGAATGGCCGCTGGCGAAAGCTCCGGCGATCATGGAGGCCCCGGCTGGGGCGAATTCATGGGCGGCGGAATCGGGGAAGCCTTTGTCGGAGGTCTTGGGTTTGGGCCCGGAATCGGCAGAGGCCCGTTCGAGAATTTCGGCAGACGTGAAGCCGGTGACTCCGACAGTGAGGAGTCCGACTCCTTCGACCACTCGGATAACTGCGCGTTTTCAGCGACCGCGAATCGGGTCGATTGCGCGACCATCACCCGTGATGGGCTCACCATCAACCGCTCGTTCTCTTTCCTGGATAAGTCGGACGCGGTTCAGCAGGCATTCGACACTGCCACGACCAACACCGTCAACATCAAGAAGAGCGTGAGCGGCACCATCACTCACCATCAGACGGTCACCAGCACGGTCAATGGCTCTAGTGATCTGACTGTGGCCGGCCTCGCATCGGGCAGCACTCAGCGCACCGTGAACGGGACATCGGCTGGAACAGAGTCGACGACGGGCACCCGGGACTCAGTGGCTTTCACGGCCTCGCGATCGGCGGGTGACACTACGACTGGTCTTGTGATACCGATCCAAAACGATCATCCGACCTTTCCTACCGCAGGCACAATCGTTCGCTCGATGACCGCCACCGTCACACTGAGCGGTCAGACCCCCTCGACGTCATCGAGGCGGGAAGTCATCACGTTCGATGGATCGGCGACCGCCAAGGTCGTCATCACTCACGACGGAGTCACCAAGAACTGCACAAAGCCGCTGCCACACGGACAGCTGACTTGCGCGTAGTCGGATAGATACGGGTTCGTTGGCGCACCCAGCGCGAATCCCGTAGTGCACACCTTCAGTCCGGTCTTCACTCGCACGGGGCCGGGCTGCTGGTGCCTTTTCGCTGAGCTTGCTTTGACGCGGCGATCAGGTTGTGGCGCGAACAGCAAGCTGCAACGTTCGGTCAGCTCAAGCTGACGTCTTGTTCAGTTGCAGTTCTGTCAGGCGGATCTCGCCCCGTCAGATTTCGCGATGCGCTTGGCCCGCTCGCACAGGGCCCGCAGTTCGAGGAGAGAGAGATCTTCCCAGTGGGCTGGAATCGGAATGAGCCGCCGCTTTTCGTGGAGCGACTCGAAGGTCAGCCAGCCGCCTCCATGACCCGCCGAGAGGGTGATGCGGCGCTGGCTCGTGGTGCGCCGGTCCGGCCCGGTCCGACGCTCCGACCCGCCCCAGGCGAAATACTTCGGACGCCGACGATCCGCCTCGCTCAGCCGCCGCTCCATCTTGGTCGGCTGTGAGTCCCAGACCTGCCAGTACGCGCCATCTCTGTCTACGAAAGTCCGATATGACATTATTTATCACCTCACGCGGCGGCCTCACGCGTCTGCTTATCAGTGGTGCATGAAAGATGCCATTTCCGGGCATCCGGGAAACGGACTTAAATATATGTTTCCCAACGGGTTATCCTCTTTGAATACTACCCCCAAACCGCGCCAAAGGTAGGGCTTATCCCGTGGAATTCTACCTTCCGAAGTCCGCCAATGTTTCACTCATGACGTCGATCATGGCCTTGGCAGTCCATCGGTCCCGACCGTTGTAGAGGAAGGAGAAGGCCAGGACCTCACCATTTACGGCCGTGACGTACCCGGCCAACGCAATGACGTCGTTGGTGGTGCCAGTCTTGGCGTGGAGGTTTCCCTCGGCTGGGGTGTTCCTCATGCGCCGCTTCAGGAGCTCGGAGTCGCCAGCCACCGGGAGCGATGAGTGGAGCCAGGGACCCCATGGGGCGCGGTGGGCATAGCCCAGCAGTTGGACCTGCGCTCGCGGGGTCACGCGATCGATTGTCGAGAGACCGCTGCCGTCTTTGAAGACGAGACTGCCGGTGTCCACGCCTACCTTGCTGGCGAAGAACGAATCGAGGACGGCGCTGGCGTTCGCCACTGATCCGACCGCGTCACGCTGCGGACCGCGGGCCGCGTCCCTGAACAACAATTCGGCGTAGTGGTTGATGCTCTCCCGGTTCATCGCCGCGATCATGCTGGCGAGTGGCGGAGAACGCAGGCTCGCGACCTTGACCCCCGTGGGAGGAGTCTTACCGAGGCGGATTCCGCCGTCGACTTTGACCCCGCGCGCGATCAGCGCGTTCAAGAACGCGCCGGTAGCGAAGCTCGCCGGATCTTCGACGATGTAGACATATCTGCGCGTGCTGGTTCGCGATCCAATCGATCCGTTGGCGACGATCGTACCGTTGCCCTGCTTTCGGAATGAGAGCCGCGCTCCGCCACCCGCCACTGTGCGAACGTTGGCAACGAGCGGGATCGCGCTGGTGGAAGGCTCGAGGACGACGGTCGCCGGGCTGCCCGGCGCGCTTGGCGTCACCGCGACCACGACCACATTCTCATTCAGCGAGAGCGCGGATACCCGCGCGGCGTAGGACGCCTGCAGATAGCGCGCGAGCCATCCCTCCGGAACCTTCTGGTCGTCGAACGCCGATGCATCGCCGATGACGCTGCCGGTCACGTGCTTGATACCGTTCGACGCGACGAGATCGGCGAGACGATTCATCGGAGCCGATGGACCGCCCGGCAAAAATTTTCCGGAAAGGGCGGGATCGCCATCGCCTCGGATGTAAAGATTTCCCGTGAGCGTTCCATCGGGACCGACCGGCGCGTCACGCAGCGCGTCAGTGCTGAACTGATAGGTCGGTCCAAACCGCTCGAACGCGATCGCGCTCGTCAAAAGCTTCATCGTCGATGCGGGAAGCATCTGCTCGCCCGCGTTGTTCGCGTAGAGCGTGTCGCCGCGAGTGAGCGACACCACCATCGCGCCCCACACTCCCCCGCGGATGCGTCCAGCGAGTCCGCCGAGCGTTGCGGCCAGGTCGGCAGAGGTCCGCGGCGTGCCGTACCGGACAACGGGTACGGCGGGCGGCCTGTTACGGCTGGGTCTCCGTGCGCGGCGTCGGGTGCTAGTTGCCCTCTTGGTCTGTGCCTCGAGAATGGCTGGAGCGGCGGCGCAGGCGGTGAGCGCCACCAGAATCGCGATTCGAATTTTACGAGAGAACATCGTCAGCGGTTGAGCGTTTGGAAAATCAATTGCCGAAGAAATGGGAACGGACGGACATCAATTGGCGAGAACGGTGCCAGAGTCGCGACGCGTGCTCTCATCTGACGGGCAGCCGCGTCGCTTGGAATATACCCGGCGGTTGCGTATTTTCTCCGAACGAAACTTGCACCCAACCGCAGCAGAGGACACCGATGGCTGAGCGGCCGCACAATTTTCTGCGCGAAGGCGTGATCACCGGTTTCATCGGCGCGACGGCGATCGCAATCTGGTTCCTCGTCGTCGACACCATTGGTGGACGTCCCTTCTACACTCCGATATTCCTCGGCAAGGGCGTCGTCAGCGTGCTGGGAAAGAATATGATGGGTGACACTGCGTTCACGCAGGTGCTGGGCTACACGATCTTCCACTACGTCGCTTTTTTCATCGTGGGAATCCTTCTGACTGTGATCGTGCACCAAGCCGAGCGCACACCAGGAATCCTTGCCGGATTGGTCGTGGCGGTAGTGATGACGTCGCTCGGCTTCTACATGATCGCGGCGGCTTTCGCTCAGTCGGCGCTCGGCCAGATCGCCTGGGTTCAGGTTTTTGTGGCCAATCTCGTGGCGACGACGCTGATGCTCGGCTATCTGTGGCGGAAGCACCCGAAGCTGGAGCGGCAGCTGAAGCAGGCGCTCGAAGGAACGGACGACGACTAGGCGGTCGACGGCTTCCAGTCTACCTGAGCGCCCGCGGTCGAGTCTTCGCCGCGGGCGTTCCATTTGAAGAACACCACCGTCATGATGATGATGAAGATGAGCCCGCCCGGGATCCACATGATGAGCGCGCCAAGGAGCTGATCCTCGAGGGGAGAAAGTGGCAGCACGCGTGGTGCGGCGCTGTATGCGGGGTAAAGCACGTGGTCGGCCATCGCGATGTACACAGCGACGATCGACATCGGGATGCTCATCAGGAAGGCGTAGAGCATCTGCCCCGGATACGCGAGCCGCGGAAGCTCCGGGAGCTGGCTCATGAGCGGCCACCACATCAGCACCGCGGCAACCATGAACATCAGGTGCTCGAGGATGTGCAGATTGTGATTCGCCATCGCCGCATTGTAGAACTGCGGCAGATGCCACACCGCGATCATGAGGTTGAAGACGACGAAGCAGATTGGCGCCCGCGTAAAAAATCGCGCGATGGGCGCAATGCGAGGCCGTGACAATACCGGGCGCAACATCCAACCGGGCACTCCGGCCAGCAGCAGCGGCGGCACCGCCAGCGTTATCAAAAGATGCTGGACCATGTGCGCGCTGAAGAGATAGTCATCGCTCAGATCGTGAATCGGGCCGTTGAGCGAGGCGAACAGCAGTAGCAGGCCGGAGAAGTAGTAAATCTTCTGGGAGCGGGTGGGCTCTTGCCGGAATCTTCGGGATGCCCAGATGTAGAGCACGCCGAGCGCTGCGATGCCGATGGCGGTACTCGGGTGAACCGACCATCGCCTCCAGCTGAGATTGGCGATGGGATGCAGCAGCGCCAGAAACAACATGTTACATGATCTTGATGTGGAGATGTCCGAAAAGGAAGAGCAACCCGATCAACGTGATACTCGCCACCAGGAGGGGGCCGGTGAAGAGCACCCGGAAGAGTCTGTGATCGTACTTGAGGTGCATGTAGAACATCACGACGATCGTAAACTTCAACCCCGAGAGAAACAGCAACGTGGGTACGAACCCCCGTGAGGCGGCGAAGGAAGGAACGTAAAAGGCCCAGACCTCACCGACCGTTATCAGCGTGAGTATGAGGGCGACCTTCCAGTAGATGGACCAGTCCGGATGCGCGTGCTCTTCTTCCGCGTGCGGCGTGTGTGCCTGCCCTTCGGCCGAATCCGGGAGATTGGTCATGCTGGCGTGAGAGTCCATCATTCCTGCCGGTTACTTGATGAGATAAACGAGCGTGAAAATCACGATCCAGATTACGTCGACGAAGTGCCAGTAAAGGGCGGCGATGTCAACGAGCAGCGAATCCTTGGAGCCCAGGCCCCGCCGGTAATCGATTGCGAGCAGCGTGACCAGCCAAATCACGCCCGCGGTCACGTGCGCGCCGTGGAAGCCGGTGAGCGTGAAGAAGGAAGAGCCAAACAGGTTCGTCCGAATCGAAAGTCCTTCGTGGACGAAGGACGTGAACTCGAACGCCTGAAATCCGAGAAAAGTTGCGCCGGCGCTCGCCGTCATCCAGAGCCACAGCTTGGAGTTCCCGAGAACCCGCTCACCCCGCGTGTGCTTGGGCTTTTCCTTGTTCTGCACGGCGGCCAGAGCCAGCACCATGAACAGCGACGACATGAGCAGCACGAATGTCGAAGCCGAGGTCACCGGAATATTGAGAATCGGCTTGAAGACGTGTCCGGTAGCGGGATCCGTCCACGTCTCGTGCGGGAACGGACCGACGATGCTCCGTCCCTTGTAAATCAGATATGTCGATATCAACGAGACGAAGAGCATGCACTCGGAACCGATGAAGGCCCAGATGGCGACCTTGCGGCTGTCGAGGCCCAGCGTCGTGTAGTGGTGCGAAGTGGGCGCGCTCGTGTGCGCGACGGATGCGGGCATTTTCTAGTGGTGCTCCGGCTCGAGCGGGCTCAGAAGCCAGCTGTAGAGAGAAAAGATCATTAGTGCGGCGCCGACACCGATGAGAGCACGCGCGAAGATGAGTCCGCAGAACATGGTCACCAGGCCCAGCGCCACGAAGAGCGGCTTGATGGTGCTGTACGGCATCACAATCCCGAGATCAGCCGGGGTCTTGCCTTCCTGCGAGTTGATGCGCGCGCACTCGTAGTCGATTCCCTTCCCTTCCCAGAGCGGATACCTGCTCGTCACGGTTGGGATCTTCGCGAAGTTGTACTCGGGCGGAGGGCTCGGGATCGTCCACTCGAGCGTTCCGGCGCCCCAGGGATTCGAGCCGGCGATCTCGCCGCGCTTTCTGCTCACGAAGAAATTGTAGATGAAGACGAGCATCGCGATGGGGAAGATCATCGCCCCCGCGGTGGACATCGCGTTGAAAAGATCCCAGCCCTGACCGGCGTCGTAGGTGTAGATGCGGCGCGGCATTCCGAGCATTCCTGAGAAGTGCATCGGGAAGAAGGTGAGGTTCATGGCGACGACGGTAAGCCAGAAATGAATCTTGCCCAGCTTCTCGTCCATCAGCCGGCCGGTGATCTTGGGAAAGTAGTGGTAGATGCCGCCGAAGATCCCCATGATCGAGCCGCCGAACAGCACGTAGTGGAAGTGTGCGACGATGAAATACGTATCCGTTTGTTGCAAGTCTGCAGGCGGGGACGCGTGCATGATCCCCGAGATTCCGCCGATGGTGAACAGGGCGACGAGACCGATTCCGAACAGCATCGCGGTCGTGTAGCGGATGGAGCCCTGCGCCATCGTCGCGATCCAGTTGAAGATCTTCACTCCGGTCGGGATCGCGATGAGCATCGTGGTCAAGCCGAAGAACGTGTCGGCGATCGGGCCCATTCCCACCGCGAACATGTGGTGCGCCCAGACGCCGAACCCAAGGACCGCGATAAGAATTCCGGAGTAGACCATGACCGGATACCCGAAGAGCGGCTTCTTTGAGTACGTCGGCAGCACTTCGGAGACCAGTCCGAATGCCGGAAGGACCAGGATGTAGACCTCCGGGTGCCCGAAAATCCAGAACAGATGCTGCCAGAGCAGTGGATCGGCGCCCGCGCTCACCGTGTTGTAGAAGTTCGTTCCGAAGAAGCGGTCGAACAGCAGGAACACCAGCGCGATCGTGATGACGGGGAACGCCAGCACCAGCAGCACCTGAACGATGAACGCCATCCAGGTGAACATCGGCATCCGCATGAGCGTCATGCCGGGCGCGCGGAGATTGATTATCGTCGTCAGGAAGTTGAACGCCGCAGCGAGCGACGATACACCGAGGATCAGGAGGCCGATCACCCAGAAGTCGATGTTAATTCCCGGCGAGTACGCTCTGGTCGTCAGCGGTGCGTAGCCGAACCAGCCATCGTTTGGCGCGACTGCAAACAAAATCGGAATGGTGATGAAGATTCCGCCGAACAGATAGACCCAGTAGCTGAAGGCATTGAGGCGCGGGAAGGCCACGTCGCGCGCGCCGATCTGGAGCGGAATGAGGAAATTGAAGAACGCTGCCGAGAGCGGCATGATCGCGAGGAAGATCATGGTCGTCCCGTGCATCGTGAAGAGCTGGTTGTAGAACTCGGCCGACACGAGGTGCTGATTCGGGGCGCCGAGCTGCGCGCGGATGATGATCGCCTCCACCCCGCCGAACATGAAGAAGAAGAGCGCGGTGTAGAGGTACAGAACGCCGATGCGCTTGTGGTCTACGGTGCTGAGCCAGCTCCAAAGCCCTGAGTGCTCTCCGTAGGCATCAGGGGAATGTTTCGGGGCCGGGCGTGCAGTGGTTGCCAAGTCTTGTCTCCGGTTACTTCAGTGCGGTTAGGTAAGCGACAATGTCGGCGATCTGCTGATCGGTGAGGCCGCCGGTTGCTGACGTGACTTTCGCTTTGAGAACAGGATCGTATTCATCGAGGCCGAGCGTCGGCATGATGACTTCAGGCTTCATTGCGCGTGCGTTCTTTATCCATAGCGCTAGATACGCGGCGGTATTGGGAAAACGACCCGCCGCGATCGCGATTCGCGACCCGACGTGAGTCAGATTTGGACCAGTTGTGCCCATCGCCATTGGGTTGCCGGCAATCGTGTGACAACCGATGCATGCGGCGCCGCTGAAGATCTTCAACCCACGGTGCGCATTCCCGGTGAGTCCGGCCGTGAACTTGAGGCCCGGTGGTATCGGCGAGTGTGGAATCGCGTAGTCGGGAACCTTCTCGCGCGGGAAGATGTAGCCGGGCGCTACGCCGGCGGACGCCGTAGCCACGGATGGAAACTGAGCAGCTCCAAGGCGTGCCCGCGGATTTGCCTCGGCGTTCTGAGGACGCGGAATCGCCGGCTGTGTCCCGCCGACCGCACCGGTGCCGGAGCTTTGTTGCGCAATGCCATGCGCCGCCGCCTGGGCGGCCTGCGTCGGTGAATTCGGGCCGCCTGGAGTCGTCACCGCAGGCCCCTCATGTGGCGGCGGAATGGGACCTGTCGTGGGCGCGGCGGGGCCAACTGCGCCAAATCGCGCCGGCATTTTCTGTCCCGCCACCCACGACTCGAACTGTTGCGGCGTCACCGTGAAAACCCTGAAGCGCATGTTGGCGTGCGACGCGCCGCAGAACTCCACACAGAATCCGTTCCACACGTTGGCGGCGATGGAAGTGTCGGGTGTGTACCAGATGTAATTCGTGCGATTTGTTATGACGTCGCGCTTTCCGCCGAGCTGCGGGGCCCAGAACGAGTGAATCACGTCCGCCGAGCGGAGCCTGAAATTCACCGTGCGTCCGACCGGGAGGTAGATCTCGTTCGCCGTCGTCACGCCGTAATCGGGATAGCGAAACTCCCACCACCACTGATGCCCCGTCACATCGATCTCGAGCGAGCCGGGCGCGGCCTGCGCCTGGGTGATGAAGATCGTCCTGACCGTCGGAACGGCGATGAACACCAGGATAACCGCCGGGATCAGCGTCCACGCGATCTCGAGCTTGGTGCTGCCATGGGTCTGCGGAGGCGTCCCCTGGTTCTCTCTGCGCCGGTACCTGAACACGACGTAGATGAGAACCACTTCGACGAGGACGAAAACAATCGTGCCCAGCAGCAGCAGGCGATCCCAGAGGAAATCGATCTCCCGTCCGAGATCGGTGTGGGGAGTGAGGGTGGAATTGGGATGCGCTTCGTTACAGGAGATGGCCGCGACGACAAGCGCCGCGACAAATGCGTAGGATGCAAGCCGCCGGAGGCGGGCAGAACCATTCATGCGAAGGAAATCCTGTTCTCGTCGAGTGAAGAGCGTCTCACCTTCGCCGGGTGAAACACTTACGGATTTTTTCTGACTGAAGCACGTAGAAACTAACCTTCAAGCGTCCGTTGCGGGAGTTGCCCTTGGCGCCGTCATTGCCTCGGGGCTGAGCAAACTGTCGAGCTGGCCGCGCGTCATAAGCCCACGCTCGCAAACGAGATCGTAAACCCCTCGCCCCGTCTCGAGTGCTTCCTTTGCGATCTCGGTAGTCGTCTCGTAGCCGAGCACCGGAACGAGAGCGGTGATGACGCCGACCGACTGTTCGACGAAGCTACGCATACGTTCAGCGTTCGCGGTAATTCCCTCCACGCAGCGGTTCTGAAGAATCCTGCACGCGCGCTCGAGGTAGGTCATTCCACTGAGCAGCCTGAACGCGATGATTGGCTCGAACACGTTGAGCTGGAGCTGCCCGGCCTCGGCGGCCATCGTTACCGTCACATCACCGCCGATGATGTCGAAGCACACTTGATTCACCATCTCGGGAATCACCGGGTTCACCTTTCCCGGCATGATCGAGGAGCCCGGCTGCATTGGCGGAAGATTGATCTCGCCCAGCCCCGCGCGCGGACCCGAGCTTAACAACCGCAGATCATTGCAGATCTTGGAGAGCTTCACAGCGCAGCGCTTGAGAACGCCCGAGAGCTGAACGAACGCGCCGGTGTCGGCAGTGGCCTCGACGAGATCGGGCGCGGTGATGAACGGCAATCCCGTAATGTGCTCCAGATGCCGGCGCACGCTCTCCGCATACTTGGGCGGCGCGTTGATCCCCGTGCCAATCGCGGTCGCGCCCATGTTGATCTCGCGAATGAGCGCCTGCGCTTCGCCGAGCCGGTCGACATCCTCGAGCATCGTGTGCGCGAAGGCGTTGAACTCCTGGCCGAGAGTCATCGGGACGGCATCCTGAAGCTGGGTGCGTCCCATCTTGATGAACGAGCCGAACTCCTCGCCCTTGTGCAGAAACGCCGCGGCCAGCGCGATCATCGCCAATTGCAGGTCCCCGATGCTCGTGTGAAGCGCGAGCTTCACCGAGGTCGGATAAACGTCGTTGGTCGACTGGCTGAGATTGAGGTGATTGTTGGGGTGAACGATGTCGTACTGCCCGCGCTCCTTGCCGAGGATCTCGAGCGCGCGATTGGCCATCACTTCGTTTGCGTTCATGTTCGACGAAGTTCCGGCGCCGCCCTGGATCATGTCGACCCGAAAATGCTCGTGGTGCAGACCTTCCCTGATCTCGCCGGCCGCCTGTGAGATCGCATCAACGATATCCCGGTCGAGGAGCTTCATCTCGAGGTTGGCGCGCGCGGCTGCCTCCTTCACGGTGGCCAGCGCTGCAACAAGGGTGGGAAATTCACGCAGCTCGATGCCGGTGATGCAGAAATTCTCGATCGCGCGCAGAGTCTGAATCCCGTACAGCGCCGAGGTGGGAACGTCGCGCTCGCCGAGCAGATCGTGCTCCCGGCGGGTTGGCCCGGAGAGATCTACGCGCGGAGCGCCGGCAGCTTCGAGGCGTAGCTTTCTCAGCCTTGATGGAGGGGGAGGTTTCATGCGTAGCGGGAAGCTATACTGGCCGAATACCTTATTGAAGTCACTCGCCCGCCCCGCGAGGCAGGCGCCGCAACGATCCCCGTCCACCAGGAATATGCAGCGCTCTCTGCTTCGACTGGCCGCATGCGCCGGCCTATTCGCGTCGCTTTGCCTTCCCTCGGCTGTGCATTCACAGTCGGCGCTCGATAAGGCGGGCAATCTCGCTGCCGGGACGTCGACGGGCGGAACGAACATGAAGCGGTTCGGGCGCGTTGGCGACTCGCCGATCATCGGCGCCGGGACGTACGCCAACAATCTGAGCTGCGCGGTCTCCGGCACCGGCGACGGAGAGTTCTTCATTCGCAACAACGTCGCGGCCGACATCTGCGCGCGCGTTCGCTACAGCGGAGTCTCGCTCCAGCAGGTCGCGGACGATGTCGTGATGAAAGAGCTCGTGGCGCAGAACGGCGGAGGCGGAGTGATCGCGATGGACCGGAAGGGAAACATCGCCACGCCCTTCAATACTCCGGGGATGTATCGGGCATGGGTGACGAGCGACGGAAAAATTACGGTCAAGATCTACCGCGATTAACGTTTGTCGCCCTGAAAAGCGTAGGCCGCGACTAACGTTCGTCACCTCGAAAAGCGTAGGCCCATTTTCAAAGAAACACCTAATGGAGAGTGGTAAATGGGAATATCGAGAAGGAAATTCTTAGGAACCAGCGCGGCGGCGGCTGCTGTACTCACGTTCGACCGCAGCGCCAACGCCGCTACTCCGCGAATCTCGGTCATCGACAGGGCGAGGGTTTCGGAGCCGGCGTTCCAGCCCGTCGTGGTCGCGTCCGCGAACGGCATCCGCGGCGTCGCGCGCGCTTATGACATGATCACGCGTCAGAACGCCGACACGCTGGACGCGATCATCGCCGGCGTCAACATCCAGGAGCTCGATCCCGAGGATCAGTCGGTTGGGCTGGGCGGTCTGCCGAATGAAGAAGGAGTGGTGCAGCTCGATGCCTCGTGCATGCACGGCCCCACGAAGCGGGCCGGATCGGTCGGCGCCCTCGAGGACATCGCGACGCCATCGCTCGTCGCGAAAGCGGTGATGGACTACACCGATCACATCATGCTGGTGGGCGCGGGCGCGAAGAAGTTCGCGCTCGAAATGGGATTCAAGGAGCAGAACCTTCTCACTGAAAAGAGCAGGCGCGATTGGCTCCGCTGGAAAGCCTGCCTCAACCCGGTCGACAACTGGCTCGACACCCGGAGTGACAGCGCAGCTTCGCCTCCACCAACCGCGAGCCTGTCGTTTGATGATCCGCTTCACGTGAAATTCACCACCGGGACCATCAACATGAACGCAGTGAATGCCGCGGGAGACATGTCCTCGGTCACGACGACCAGTGGACTGTCGTGGAAGGTGCCGGGAAGAGTTGGTGATTCACCGATCATCGGCGCGGGGCAATACTGCGACAACAGCGTGGGCGCGGCGGGATCCACCGGGCGCGGTGAAGCGAACATCAAAGTCTGCGGCGCGTTCCTGATCGTCGAGTTAATGCGGCAGGGGATGTCGCCGGACCAGGCGTGCATGAAGACAATCGATCGAGTGATCGCAATGACCGAGCGGCGGCTGCTCGATCCCGCCGGCCGGCCGCTATTCGACCTGCAGTTCTATGCCTTGCACAGGGACGGGCGGTTCGGCTCGGCCACCGCCTACGAGGGCGCCCGCTTTTCGGTCGCCGACTCCAGTGGAGCCCGGCTCGTTCCGATGAAGTTCAAGTTCGCGCGATCGGAGAGGCCGCAGATGCCTGAAGTCAGGTGTCGCCGAGCTTGAAGGTGCCGACCAGGTCCGAAATGCGCCCCGAGGCGTCGGTCAGCGCCACGGCCACGGCTGCGAGGTCCGCGATGTTCCTGCTCTGCTCCTCGTCCGACACTGCCACGTCGTGCATCGCGCGCGAGAACGCGCTGGTGCCGTAGGATAGGCCCGCCAGACGCTGGGTCATGAGCGAGATCAGCTCGTTCGATTCACGAACGGCTCTCTCGATGCGACCGCTCAGGTCTTCTCCTTCGACCGTTCCCTCTTCGACCCGTGAGAGCGACTGGCGTCCGGCGCGCGTTGCCTCGAGAGCCTGTTCGACCGTGGCCACAGTGCGCGATGTCGCCTCGCGCGACTGCACGACGCTGTCCACCATCTCCTGAACGAGCGACGTCGTGCGTTGGGCGGCGTCTGCGGAGCTGCTTGCAAGGCGCCGCACCTCGCTCGCGACCACCGCGAAACCATGACCGTGCTCACCGGCGCGCGCTGCTTCCATCGCCGCGTTGAGCGCGAGGAGCTTCGACTGCCTGGCGATTTTCTGCACGAGTACGAGGAACGCTCCGATCTCGTCCACCGCCGCCGACATCGCATCGATTCCTTCGGCGCTCTCGAGCGCGTCGGAAGCTAGAGACTGGAGCGAGCTCGCGGTGCGCTCGAGACGCATCCGGTTTTCGCGCGCCAGCTGCCGCAGTGCCTGATCGCGTCGCAATCCTTCCTGTGCCGCTTCGCGAAGATTTCCGGAGATCTCGACCAACTTTGTCGCTTCGGCCATCAATTCCTTGATCGCCCGCTCGCGCGTGACGGCGTCCTGGCTCAGTGCGTTGGTCGTCGCGGCGCCATCGCGGGCTGATGCCGCGGCGGACACGGATGCCTTCACAACCTGCGATGCCAGCTCGCTGTTGTCATCGGCGGAACTCTGCATCTTGCTGGCTACGCCCCTCAGCTCGGTGAGCATCGATATCGTCGATCTAGTGAGGCGGTCGACGGTCCGGTTGGAAGCCGAAGGCTTGTAGTTGCTCGAAAGATCACCCTTTGCGATGGCCTCGTGCGTGCGCGCGAGCTCGGCGGCCGGCCCACTAACGTGCTGGCGAACAAAGATCAGCGCGGCCCAGACAGTGGCGGCGAGCGCGACCCCGATCCAGAGGACAGCAATCGCGAGCGCCAACTCGACACCACCCACCGACAGCAGATCCTCGCGCGTTCCCGCGGGAATCTGGCGATAGACCTGCCAGCAGATTCCGCCGAGACCGATGAGAAACACCGATCCGAAAGTGATGCTCGTTCCGAGCGCGCGACGCTGCAACGCGCTGAAGAACGGCTTGAGTAAGCCGGCGGAAGGGCGCGGAACGAGAGGGAGCGGCGTTGCTGTCATCTGGAGGTGCGATTGTTGAACGACTCGGTCAGCCGCGCCGGAGATGAAACTCCGTCGCTCAGCCGCTAGTTTGTACAAATGGAAAATTCGGCAACACGGAACGACCCTTTCCCCTCAGACGCCTTCTCTTACGATCCATCGGCGATCGAGCAGAAGTGGCAGCGCATCTGGCAGGAGCGTGGCACGAACCACACGGATCTGCAGCGCGCCCAAAGGCCGTTCTATGCCCTGATGATGTTCCCCTATCCGTCCGCCGAAGGACTCCACGTCGGAAATCTTTTTGCGTTCACAGGGAATGACATTTATGGACGATTCCAGCGTCTCATCGGACACAACGTCTTCGAGCCGCTCGGGTATGACGCTTTCGGGATTCATTCGGAGAATTATGCCCTCAAGGTCGGGCAGCATCCGATGGAGCTCATCCCGCGGAACATCGCCAACTTCCAGCGCCAGCTCGAAAGAGCTGGTTTGATGGTTGATTGGCGCTACAGGCTCTCAACGACGGACCCCAGCTACTACAAGTGGACGCAGTGGCTCTTCCTGCAGCTCTACGAGCAGGGGCTCGCCTACAAGAAGCAGGCGGCGGTCAACTGGTGTCCCGACTGCAAGACGGTGCTGGCCAACGAACAGGTTGTAGGTGGGCTGTGCGAGCGCAGCAAGACGCCGGTCGAGCAGCGGCTCCTCGAGCAGTGGTTCTTCCGCATCAGCGATTACGCTCCAAGGTTGCTCGAGAATCTCGACCACATCGATTGGTCGGAGACCACCAAGACCGCGCAGCGAAACTGGATCGGTCGCTCCGAAGGGGCGGAAATCGCCTTCGAAGCGGAGAACGTGGCGGGGGGCGAGTGCGAGATCCGCGTCTTCACAACCCGGCCTGACACGATTTACGGGGCCACGTACCTGGTTCTCGCTCCCGAGCATCCCCTTGTTGACGGGCTCGTAAAGCCGGCCGAGCGAAAGCGGCTGAACGCGTACCGCGAGAAGACGAAGAAGCAGGACATCATCACCCGAAAGACGAGCACCGAGAAGACCGGAGTCTTCACCGGATCCTACGCCATCAATCCGGCGACCGAGAAGAAGATTCCGATCTGGGTCTCCGACTACGTGCTGATGGAGTACGGGACGGGCGCGATCATGGGAGTGCCAGGCCACGATCAGCGCGATTTCGAATTCGCGACCAAGTTCGAGCTTCCGATCGTGCGCGTGGTTTGCGGCGAGCGCGAGGATGCGAGCACGCCGCTGCACGAGGCGTTCACGGAGTGCGAATCGGGGACTCTGGTCAACTCCGGCCTGTTCGATGGATTCCGGGTCGAGGCCGCGAAAAAAGCAATAGTGGAGCTGCTCTCCAAGAATGGCGCGGCCAAGCCGATCGTTCACTATCGGCTCCACGACTGGTGCATCTCACGGCAGCGATACTGGGGTCCACCGATTCCGATCATCTACTGCGAAGCATGCGGAGTGGTGCCGGTGCCGGAGAAGGACCTGCCGGTCGTGTTACCGTTCATTGAGGATTTCAAGCCAGACGATTCTGGAGTGTCGCCGCTGGCGCGTCACGAGGAGTGGTATCGCGTCGAGTGCCCGAAGTGCGGCAAGATGGGACGCCGCGAGACGGACGTGTCGGACACGTTCCTCGACAGCGCCTGGTATTTCTTGCGCTACCCGAGTGTCGGCCGGGACAACGCGCCGTTCGACAAGGGCGTCACGAAAAAGTGGCTGCCCGTGAACTCGTACATCGGCGGCAACGAGCACGCGGTGCTGCACCTGCTGTATTCCCGGTTCATCACGATGGTACTACATGATGCTGGTCATCTGGATTTTGAGGAGCCCTTCACGCGGTTTCGCGCGCACGGTCACATCATCCGTGAAGGCGCGAAGATGTCGAAGACGCAGGGCAACATCGTGAACCCCGACGAGTACATCGAGCAGTGGGGCGCCGACGCGTTCCGCACGTACCTCATGTTCCTCGGGCCGTACGAGCAGGGCGGTGATTTCCGCGATCAGAGCATCTCGGGGCCCCGTCGTTTCCTCGACCGGATGTTCGCATCGGTCCAGAGCATGTCGAGCGACGGCGCGCCGGATCATTCGGTGATGCGCAAGCTGCATCAGACGATCAGGAAGGTCAGTGAGGACATTCCGCGTCTGAGCTACAACACCGCGGTCGCCGCGATGATGGAGTACATGAACGTTCTCCGCAAAGGGGAGCGGACGCCCCATCGCGACGAGGTGCTGCCGCTGATTCCACTGGTGTCGCCGTTCGCGCCGCACATCGCNNGCTCGTGGTCCAGGTGAACGGCAGGGTGCGGGGCAAGATCACAGTCGCGCGTGACATCGGTGAGAAAGCCGCGCTCGTTGCCGCGCTTGCGGAGCCGACGGTGGCGAAATTCGCTGACGGCACGCCGAAGAAGGTCATCTTCGTTCCCGGACGGCTGATCAACATCGTCGTCTGACGCAGTTGCAGTCTGTTCAGTTGCAATTCCGTTGTCTGGTCTACTCGTACATCTCGTTGAGATCTGCATTCGCGAGATCAACGAGGAAGCTGCCGATCCGATCCGTCACCGCGCGCAGAAACTTCTCGCCTTTCTCCTGGGTGGACGCCGCAGGATTCCCGGTGCCGGTATCATCCGTGACCTTCGACCATTGTCGCGGCGTCCACGCCCATCCATCTCGCAGCCCGGCTATGCGGAACTTTCTCGCTTTGCCGGGGCCCGCTTCGGATAGCGGCCGCAGCAAATCCGGTTCGAGAGCCATCATCAGGCTGGTCTCCATCTCGCCGGCGTGGTCGCCGGGCTCGTCGAAGTAGTCAGCCCCCTTCACGCACGTCCACCAGTTGATGGTGCAGATGAAGAGGTCGAGCTTTGGCTGCAGCTCCCGAATCATCTGCCTGAAGTCGTTGCCGCCGTGCCCGTTGAGAATCAGCAGTTTTTTCAAGCCCTGCCCGGCGANNGCCGAAGCGAGGTCGGTGAGCAACGCGAGCTGCGTGCTCGGATTGATGTTCAGCGCGAGCCTGAGATCGAGCTGGCCGGTGTTGACCCCAAACGGAACCGTCGGCAGCACCACGACCTTTGCCCCTTTCTTCCACGCGATCTCGGCCGCGCGCTCGGCGATCGCGCCGGTCTCGTAGTTGTCGGTGCCGTAGGGCAGATGATAGTTGTGCGGCTCGGTCGCGCCCCAGGGGAGAATCGCGACTTCGAAGGGCGTGTCCTTGACCGCTTTCCAGTTGGAGCCGGCGAGAACGTATGGGCGTGGTGGCATCAATGATGGTAGCAAAGGGGAGCAGTCCGGCACCAGTGCGCATGATCTCCCGCTTGCGAGATCAACAGGAGGAACCAACATTGACCGATCATCGAGTCCCGCTGTGAATCGTCCTTCCTGAGACATCCCAATGGTGTTCCACACACATCCCCGTCGTTTTCTTGCCCTGTTGGGCGCTGTGCTAGTGTCATTGACGCTATCTTGCCGCCGTGCTAGTGACGAGCCGCAAAACGAGGTCGCGCGGCGTGGCGACGATGTGCTGGCGACGGGATCTATGGCGACAATCATGGATAGCGTGCCGGGCGACGCAATCCTCGCCAGCGGTGATGTGAGCTTCGGCGGGGTAACCGGCGGGGATTATCTGGGAGTGGGTGGCAAGCAGGCAATCACCGGGCGCATCCATGGATCGCTCCGGGCAGCCGGTGGTCAGGTTCACGTCGCCGCTGCTGTCGATCGGAACGCCACTATCGCGGGCGGTGCTGTCGGCCTGGATTCCGCAGCGGTCATAGCCAAGAACGCCTATCTCATGGGTGGGACGGTTCAGGTCGACGGGACAGTGCGCGGAGCGCTCCTGGCGTCAGGTGGCATGATCATACTGAACGGCGTGGTCGGACGCGATGTCGAGGTCGCCGGGGGAGCGCTTCGCATCGGACCGCGCGCGCAGATCGCCGGGAACCTTCGCTATCGCGTGCCGGCAGGAAAGGTCCGCATTGATCCAGCCGCGCGCATCACGGGGACCGTTACCGCTATTCCGGTCGCAGGCAGGTGGGGACTCAAGCGCGTGCTCTGGTTACTCGGCTTCCTCATGATGGGTGCAGTAGCGGTGGCTCTTTTCCCCGGCTTTGTGGCGGAGGCGGCCGAGATACTACCTCAGCGTCCGGGCCGATCGGCACTGTTCGGTCTGGGATGGGCGATCCTGGTCCCAATTGCCATTTGCCTCGCGGCCATCACGATCGTCGGGCTACCACTCGCGCTCCTTACGGCCGCTATCTACGCAATCATGGTGTGTCTGGCGACTGTCCCGTTCGCCGTCTGGCTGGGGCAGCTACTGCTCGGCGCGCGCGCACGAAAAGGGCGTGAAGGAGCGCTCATGAACTTTTTCCTTGGCGGGTTCCTTCTGCTCGTCGTGGGGATCATACCGATTGTCGGGGGCTGGGTGTCGTTGGTAGCCGCTGTCCTCGGGCTTGGGACGATCGTGCTCCAGGCCATCTCATTGCGGGAGAGACAGCCGGTTTAACAACTGCAACTGAACGAGAAGGGAGCTGGTAGCTGACAAAGCTATTTCGCTCCTAGCTGCAAACTTCGGGACGCCACTCAGTGGCGTGAAGAAAAGGGCAGTGGCCTGTGCCCCGATCCACGGCGGTAGCGTCCCGACGTGGTAAAGCTTGCAGCGATCAGCTTTACAGCTGTCAGCTCCCCTCTCGTTCAGCTCGCAGTTTGAGACTTTAGATCCGCCGCCCCACCCACCCGCCGACGTAGTAGCCGACTAGCGCGACCCCGACGCCGACCACGAACATGTCGAAGCCGGACCGGAAAGCTCCGCGACCCGTGAACACCGATCTCGCGGCTCCGACCAGGAAGTGCGAGAGCATGGCCACCGTGAACGAGATCGCGATCGCGGTCGCGCCGTGCCAGATGAGAAATGGAAATACCGGAATTGCCGCGCCGAACGCGGTCGCGAGCCCGGTGATCCATCCTTCCCTGAACGGCGAAACGGTGAACTCGCCGATCTTGAGCTCCTCCTGCACCTGCTCCTTCAGCATCTGCTGAGGGTCCGCCATGATTCGCGTTGCAAGCATGTGAGCGTCGCCGCGATCCATCCCCTTCGCCTCATAGATGACCGCCAGCTCGTCTCGCTCGATTTCCGGCATGAGCTCGACTTCCGTTTTTTCCATCGAGATCTCGTACTCGTAGACCTCGCGCTCGCTCTTGCTGGCGAGATATCCGCTCGAGCCCATCGACAGGGCGTCGGCAATCAGACCGGCCATCCCGGCAACGACTACTGCCTGGTGCTGGTTCACGGTCGCGGCGCCGATCACGCCCGCGACCAGGCCAAAGTTCGCAGTGAGTCCGTCGTTGAATCCGTACACGACGTTGCGAAGGAATCCGCCGGACGCCGTCTTGTGCCACGGCTCCCCACCCTTGCCCGCGATCCCGCCGAGCGTTGTCGCGTGATCAGCTGATTCACGGGCGAGCACGAGCGCCTCGGCGCCGCCCGGCGCCCCGACCGGTGTCTCACGATGCATGTCGAGGTACGCTCTGACCTCGCGTCCCTCCTCTTCGAGGAGCATTGGCAGCAGAAAGCCCGGGCCGAACCGGCGCCCTAATACGGCGAGCAGTCGTGCGCGTCGGCTTGGACGGAATTCCGCCGGCGAATGTCCATGCTGTGCCAGGAGATCGGACCAGACCACGACGTGCCGGTCCTCGACGTCCGCCAGTCTCGAGTAGATGTCTTTCTTTTTCGCGTCGAGCTCCGCCGCGGCCAGGATGCGATAGAGATAGGCGGCGTCAGCTTCATCCTGCCAATGGTGCTCGAACGCGTGAACGTCGATCTCGCGAACGTTCGGTGGTGCTTCGCGGGGCTCCAGCGTCGTAGACATGCCTTCAATATCACCCCGGCCGGCGCCCTTTTGCACCGGCGGCAACCCTTGGATGCGGCCCGATGTCCTATGTCACAGAACCATCAAGGGAGACAGGATGAAGGCACTACTGCTTCTTTCCGCCGTAGCCGCGGCTTCCGCCGCGGCAACGGTGAACGCGCAGGTGACACCCGCCAAGCCCGACTCGAGCTGCACGAATTACCCCGATGGGCGCGTCGAATGCCGCATCTTTCGCGGCGGCGGCCGTGGGGATTCAGCGCTTCGAAACCGGATGTTCTACAGGGTGGATTCGGCGATGGCGAAACGCGCGGCGCTGGGCCTCGAGCTCCGCACCACCGGGACGAAGCGCGACACGCTCGGAGTCTTCGTCGAAGCGGTGACCCCCAAGGGGCCGGCTGAGACCGCCGGCATCATCGAAGGAGATCGCATCACTTCGATCAACGGGGTGGATCTTCGCACGTCGTCGGGCGACACCGACGACTCCTATGCAAATGGGCTCGCGGCGCACCGTTTGAGCCGCGAAGTGCAGAAGCTCGCGCCCGGTAGCCGGGTGAATCTTCGCGTCTATTCGGGCGGGCGGTTCCGGGATGTGCAGGTCACAGCCGGGAAGGCAAGCGACCTCATGCGTCTCGGCAATCGATTCAACTACATGATGCCCGGGATGGACGGCATGATGGAGTTCAACGGTCCGGAGGGGATGATGTTTGCGCCGGACATGCAGAGGATGCGCGAGCACCTGGAGCCGCTAATGAAAGAGCGTATGGAGCCGCTGATGAAAGAGCGCATTGAGCCGCTGTTGCAGAAGCGCCTGGACGATCTACCGAGCACGTTCCGGCTTCGCGCGCCCGTGCGGATCAGAACTCTCGCTCCGGTGCGCGCTCAGCGGACTTACAGAGTCGATGCCAGCGGAACCGAGCCGGTTTCAGCCGACGAGATCAGGGAGCTTGTGGCGACAACAATTCGGCACGCTCGATCCGCGTTAAAGCAGCTCGCTGCGGACGGAATCTCCTAGACAGCTCGTCCGCGCGCGCCTGCCAGCGCGCCTCTATCGAACGAGTCGCAATTTGGACGCGTTGCTCTACTGCGGAAGTACGGGGCAACGCGCTCTGCGTAGCCGGACACGAGAACTGCGGAGGATGCTTCGGGTCGACGGCCGCGTATCCGATCCTCGGCAGTATCTCGACCGCCATCAATGTCAGCCCGGTCAGGATGATGAGCAGCGACAGCATATGCATCTTGGGGAGCCGGTGGCGCCAGGTCGTGAGGGCGACCCAAAAGCCGCCCACGATGATGACGAGTTCGACGCCGAGATAGTAGAAAAGACCCAAGCCGCACGTGCGCTCGTACGGCCAGACCGCCAGCGCCGCGAAGAGCGCGAACACGAGTATCAACCGCGCTCCGCCACCGAACATGGCCGCGCGCTGCTGGGTGCGCTCCTGGGCGCGCCGCTCCTCCTCGCTCAGAAGCTTCTTCATCGCAGGCGAAGGCTCGGGCGGAAGTCCTTCGAACTCCCGCTCGATTTTTTTCAATTGACTTGACCAGTCGTCTTGCTGAGCCACGATTGCTCCCGGCAGGGGACGTACCTCCCTTATCTTTCTGACTCCGCAGCCTCGTCACGGCAACGAAAAATGAATTTAGGCGACGTAATCCGGGTCCGGCTCGATAAATGGCTGTGGGCCGCGCGTTTCTTCAAGACACGGGCGCTCGCCGCGACGGCGATCGAAACCGGAAAGGTCGAGGTCAATGGCGAGCGGGCCAAGCGGGCCAAACAGCTCCAGGTTGGCGATTCCCTGCGGATCCGGCTCGGTCCATACCATCACATCGTGACGGTCCGAGCGCTCTCGGAGAACCGCGGACCAGCTCCAATTGCGGCCAAGCTTTACGAAGAAACCGAAGAGGGGCGAAAAGCGCGCGAGGCGATGCAGCTGCAGGTGAAGGTGGCGCGATCGGTTCCCGGCTACGATCGCGGGCGGCCCACCAAGAAGGATCGCCGCGATTTTGAGAGGGTGAGGAGGCCGGATCGGGACTGAAGGCTCAAATGCAACTGAGGGATTAACCGCAACTGAACGTGATCCGAGATATCAACTACAACAGAACGGGATCCGAGATCTCAGAAGCGTAGATACCAGGTTTTGGTAACTACGTTGCGACGTATCTGAGTGGCTTTATGGCACAGGCGGTCGGTTGTAATCGGACACGCGCGGGATCAGGTCAGAGCGCGGTGACTACCGACTGAGATCTATGCCTCTCAGAACTCGGATCCCGTTCAGTTGCAGTTGCAGTTGCAGTTGCAGTTGCAGTTGCAGTTGCTAGTCGCCTAGCGCATCAGCGCTAGAACTCCATCTGTGCGCCCAGTTAAACCACCCGATTCGGGGGTATCCCGAAAAACTCGGTCGCCGGGCGCGCGTTGCGCTGCATGAAAATGAAAAGCCGCTTGCGCCAGTGCGCGAGCGGCTTGTTGCCGGTCGGGATGAGATTCTCGCGGCCGAGGTAAAACGTCGTCTCGGTCGGTTTGGCGACGATGCCGCGCTCGGTCGCCAGCGCGAGAATCTCGGGCACGTTCGGGGTCTGCATGAATCCGTACTTCGCTTTGACGCGCGCGAAGTTGTGCGGGAAGCATGTCACCTCGATGCGCTCCGCGATCGGCACTTCCGGCACCTGGGCGGAGACAATCGAAAGCAGGACCACGTTCTCGTGGAGCACCTTGTTGTGCTTGAGGTGGTGCAGGAGCACGAGTGGTGCGTCTTTCGACTCGGATGCCAGGAACACCGCGGTGCCGGGAACACGCGGGGGCTTGAAGCGCCTGTCCGGATTCTCGTCGCCCAGATCCCTGAGCAGCGCTTCGAGTGGGATCGAAGCGTCCACCAGCAGGCTGCGCACGATCAGGCGTCCACGCTGCCACGTCGTCATCAGGGTGAAAATCCCGAGCGCGATGACGAGAGGCACCCAGCCACCCTGCACGATCTTGAGCAAGTTGGCGGAAAAGAACGCGAGATCGATGATCAGGAAAAAGGCGGCAAGGAGTCCGGCTCGCCAGATACTCCACTGCCAATGCGTCCGCGCCAGCACGTAGAAGAGAATCGTCGTGATCGTCATCGTCCCCGTGACGGCGATTCCATACGCAGCGGCGAGCGAGCTCGAAGATCTGAACATGAGCACGACGAGAATGCACCCGAGTCCAAGCGCGCGGTTCACTTCGGGAACGAATATCTGACCCGTTTCCGACTGCGAGGTATGGATGATCTGGACGCGCGGGCTGTAGCCAAGCTGCACGGACTGCTGCGTGAGCGAGAACGCGCCGGAGATGAGAGCCTGGGACGCGATGATCGCTGCGATCGTCGCGAGTGCGATCAGGGGATACTGGAGCGCGCTGGGCGCGAGCAGGTAGAACGGATTGACCGCGGTCGTCGGGTCCCTCAGAATCAGCGCGCCCTGCCCGAAGTAGTTCGCCAGCAGTGCCGGCAACACCAGGAGGAACCAGGCGAGGCGGATCGGCCGCTTGCCGAAGTGTCCCATGTCGGCATACAGCGCCTCGGCCCCCGTGACGGCCAGGACTACCGCTCCGAGCAGGACAAATCCAGCGTGCCCATGTCGAAGGAAAAACTCCACGCCGTATAGCGGATTCGCCGCGGCGAGGACCTGCGGAGCCTGCAGAATTTCGGCGAGGCCGAGTCCGCCTATCGTCGCGAACCAGACGACCATCACGGGCCCGAATATCCGTCCGACCTTCGCGGTGCCGTGCTGCTGAAAGAAAAACAGCCCGGCGAGTATCACTACTGTCAGAGGAAGCACCAGATGCACCGACTGCGGCGCCACCACTTCCAGCCCTTCCACGGCGCTCAGCACGGAGATCGCCGGGGTGATCACGCCATCGCCGTAGAGGAGCGCCGCTCCGATCAATCCCAGAGCGATGATCGTCTTGCGACGAAAGGAGTCAGCATCGCGACGCTGCTTCTGAAGAATGAGCGCCAGCAACGCGAGGATTCCGCCCTCGCCGTTGTTGTCCGCCCGCATGATGAAGATGATGTACTTGATGCTGACGATGACTATCAGCGACCAGACGATCAGCGAGAGAACGCCGTAGACGTTGTCCGGCACCGGAGCAAGGCCATGCTCCAGCTTGAAGCACTCGCGCAGGGCATAGAGCGGACTGGTGCCGATGT
>PKVB01000199.1 GCA_003131365.1 Gemmatimonadota bacterium
CGCATCATTCGCGAGACGTACTTCGAGCATCCTCTGTATGTGCCACTGGTCCGGCGGGCGCACGAACTGTGGCGCGAGCTGGAGGAGACGAGCGAAACATCTCTGATGAGGATCACGGGCGGGCTCATGATCGGCCCGAGCGAGGGAACGGTGGTTACCGGCACGTTGCGAAGCGCGCGCGAGCACAATCTCCCGCACGAAGTTCTGACCGCGGCGCAGGTCCACGAGAGATTTCCGGCATTCGAGCCCGCATCAAACCTGGTGGCGGTGCTAGACCCACGAGCGGGCTACCTGGATCCGGAGGCGTGCAACAAGGCGCATCTCGGGGCTGCGCGAGCCGCAGGCGCGGAGACGCGCTTCGACGAGCCTGTGCTCGAATGGAATCCGGACGGCGAAGGAGTTCGAGTACGAACTGGTGCCGGTGCTTATACCGCGAATCGCCTGGTGCTCGCCGCGGGAGCGTGGACCGCCGGATTTGCGCGCGACCTTGGGCTGCCGCTCACGGTCGAGCGTCAGTCGGTATTCTGGCTCGAGCCCGGCGGACCGCCTGACAGGTACGAAGCGGAGCGTTTTCCCATTTACGCGTACGAATACAAAGCCGGCCACATCTGCTACGGCTTCCCTCGACTTCCACGCGGAGTGAAGGCCTCCGTGATGCACTCAGGAGACACGTCGCGCGACGCCGACAACGTCGAGCGCACAGTGAATGGCGACGAAGTGAAGCCGCTCCGCGCCGCGTTGCGCGCGGTGCTACCCGATCTGGCGGAGGCGCCCGTTCGAGATCGCGGCGTCTGCCTGTTCACCAACACGCCGGATCACGATTTCATCATCGACTTCCATCCGCTCTATCCGCAGGTGCTGATCTCGAGCCCATGCTCGGGGCACGGATTCAAATTCGCGAGCGCGATCGGCGAGCTGCAGGCGGATCTTCTCACCACAGGGAAGTCGGGATTCGACCTCTCCCCATTTCGCATTGACAGATGGCCCACCAACCAGGACTGAGTTGGTGGGCCATCTTACGGAAGACCGCGAATAGCTCAGAACTCGAGTGTCGAGATGTACTTATAGTCTGCCTTGGCACTGTCGAGCGGGGTGACGGGATACGACTCCTGCTCGACGTAAAGCACCTTGTCGTCGATGTGATCGATGCTCGCGAACAGCCGCTTGAAGTCGATGACGCCCTTTCCGAGGTCCGTATCGTGCTCCGCTCCGAAAGCCGGAGCGTCTTTGATGTGAAAAAGCCAGTAGCGTGAGCCATAGCGCTTCAGGTAGTCGTACGGATCACCACCGGCCAGCGCGAGGTTTCCGGTGTCGAGCTGGAGGCGCACGTAAGCGGGGTCGGTGCGTTCCACGAGCAAGTCGTAGGGAACGACGCCGTCGATCTTCCTGAAATCGATGGATTCGTCGTGAAACGCGATCCGAATACCGCTCGGGAGCGCGCGGCGTCCCGCCTCATTGAGACGATCGGCCCAGTGGCGGTAGTCATCGAGCGTTGGCTTGTCCGTCGGAAGGCTCGCCAGGACCAGGTACTCGTGGCCAAGGATCTTCGCATTCTCGATCTCCCGATCGAGATTATCGAACGACTCCCCGCCCAGGTGTGTAGATGGCGCACGCAGTCCGAGGCGGTCGAGAACAGCCCGCAATCGCTGCGGCGGCATCCCGAAATTGTTCATCGAGCTGAGGAGCTCGACGTCCTTGTAACCGATCTGTGCGATGTTGGCGAGCGTGCCCTCGAGATCACGCCGCGCGTCGTCGCGCAAGGTGTAAAGCTGAAGCCCAACTCGACGGAGACGGCGAGGTGTAGCCGTCATGCTACCCGCTCTCGGCGCGCAGGCCAGCTGCTGCGTCGCGACCGCGAGGCCGAGAGTCGACAGAAAAGTGCGGCGGTCCATGTGATATCCCCCTATATGCGATCGGCGACGATCGCGGTACCGTAGCAGAGAACCTCGGTCACGCCCTGNNAGTGGCATCGTACTGGATCCCGATCACTGCGGTCGCGCCAAGCTCGTGGGCGTGCTGCAGCATCACCGCGAAAAGGATATTGTATGTGGCGAACAAATGACAGGCTGACGCACTGGCCGGCGAAAACACCACACCGGGAGACGCCATGACGAAGAGCAACTTCTCGCGACGCGAATTTCTGGAAATGAGCGCGGCGGCGGCAGGAGGATCGGTTGCGGCGAGAAGCGTTCTCCTGAGTCCGGAACCGCTCGACACCGCTACGCGACCGGCGGCTCCCAGCGACACGATTCGTTTCGGCATGATCGGCATAGGCATGCAGGGCTCAGGTCTGCTCGGCACATCGATCACGCTTCCGGGAGTCGAATGTGCCGCGGCGGCTGACCTCTACGATGGTCGGCACACCCTCGCGCGCGAGATCGTCCGCCCCAACCTCCCTGTCACCCGGCGCTATCGGGAGCTTCTGGACAACAAGGACATCGATTGCATCGTGGCGGCGGTCCCCGATCACTGGCACCGGCAGGTTGTGATCGATGCGGTGAGCGCGGGGAAGGACATCTATTGCGAGAAGCCGATGTCGCATAGCGCCGCCGACGGCGTAGCGATGGTGGATGCGGCAAAGAAGAGCGGTCGCATCGTACAGATCGGCTCGCAGCGCGTGAGCTCCCAGGTCTGCGCCAAGGCGAAGGAGATGATCGCGCAGGGAATGCTCGGCGATCTCATGCTGGTGGAAGGTTATATGGGACGCAACGATCCAACCGGAGCCTGGCAGTATCCGCCGCCATTCGATCTCTCGCCGCAGAATCTGGACTGGGATACGTGGCAGGGAAATGTTCCGAAGGTGCCGTTCAATCCGTTGTTCTTCGCGCGCTGGCGCTGCTGGAAGCAATACGGAACTGGGGTCGCGGGCGATCTCCTCGTGCATTTGATCAGCGGAATGATGTTCATGGTGGGGATCAACGAGGCGCCGCGGCAGGCCTCGGCGGTCGGAGGGATCAGGCACTGGAAGGACGGACGCAACATGCCCGACGTNNATCTTGCCTGCGAGATGCCGGAGACATATCGGATTCAGGGGTCGAAGGGACTACTCGAGGTCACCGGGTCCAGCGTGAGCTTTACCCCGCAGCTGGGGATCAACACTTATCCCAGCTACTACACGGGCAGCTTTCCCCGGGCGATGCGCGAAGAGTACGAGCGCAAATGGCATCAGGAGAACGACGAGAAGCTGGCAAAGCTGGCGGTTCAGGAATCGATCTCATACCGCATGCCCGACTTCGACGATACCAGGCCACATCTCGCGAACTACTTCAACGCCGTGCGCTCACGAACGCCCGTCGTCGAGGATGTGGTGTTCGGCCATCACGCGGCGCTGGCGTGCCACATGGCGAACGAGTCTTATTTTCGAGGCGGCTCTGTCACGTGGGACGAGGCCTCGAAGACAATCAAGGGATGACAGCTTGCTTAGGCCGGGGTCTCACGGATTCCCGGTAAGGTATTCCCGCAACCATTGCCCGAGAGCGGCGAATTCCATCTTGCGTCGTTGAATCTGTTCCGGCTTCTCGCCGAGCCAGGCAATGAGCGTGTCGTTGGCCCCGTGGGCCCAGCTCTCCACGATCTTGAGTTCCACTCCGCTGAAGTATTGAGCGGCGTTTCCGCTTTGCCAATCGGCGCGGGTACGTCTCTCGAGGCGAGTCGCCAGCTCCGTCACTTCTGCTCGCTGATCCGCAAAGGCGCGCTTCCACTCGGCGGCGTCGGGGAACGACACCGCCAGCTGTGTGCGTTCGCGCTTGGCTTTTTCCTTTGCCTCCGCGAGAGCCCTTTCGTTGGCGGGAGCCTGTTCAGCGACCCATTCAGGAATACGCTCCAACGCCCGCTCCAATGCTGCTCCACCCCAGTTGAGCGCGGCAATACCGTCGTCGATCACACCGGGATAGTCGCTCGGAAGCATTGACTGCCGAATTAGGCGGTGCTGCGGTCGCCGGCGGATTGGTCGGAATTTCGGCCGACGCGTCCGANNAGACGGCTCCGACCACGAGAGCCCCGACTGCCACCGTAGTCATCGCCGGCAACTGCTGACGAGTTTCTCCGCCCTGCCTGGCGAAAAGTGCGAGGACGACGATCACCGCACCAAATGACATGAGAATCCCGCCAATACCCATCAAACCTGCAGCTAATCCTGAACGCATTGATGCCCTCTGTCGTGTCTGCGTGACCCANNAATCGTAGTCGCTACGCTCGCATCGCGTAAGCAGCGCGGTCGAGCTCGAACCGGATCACTCCAGGCTCGGAGCCGCCGTCGATGAGAGTGAAGCCACACTTGCGCAGGACGCCGATCGAACCCTCCAGCTCCGGCAGGGATTCCGCGATGACAATTGCTTCCCCCGACGTCAGCCCGCCTTCTCCGCGATGTTGTCATCGCTCAACGCCACGGGATACTCGGCGATCGACGTTGTCCGTCTCACCGTTGGATATCGCTGTGCCCGCGCTCCCGCATGAAAGCCGCGAGGCTCTTGGCCGCTTGCGCGCGAACGCGGTTCTTCAAGAAGCCGGACCAACCAAGCAACCGTCCTGTCGGACCGAGTGCCTGTGATGCCCAGGCCCAGAAATCGAAGCTGTCTCGGTGCCGAATGATTTTTCCGTCTTTGAACTCGAAGCGAGCGTCGATCTTGTTGTGCACGGGTCGGCCCGAGGTTGAAAACGTGTACCAGGCCTCCCAGTACGCTCGCCCGGTGGTGTCATCGGCCTCGATGTCACGGAACTCGACCCTGAGATCCTTGCCGCGCTTGCAGAGCATCTGCCACATCCCGTCAGCTCGTGCTCCCTCGAGGTCGGGGAAAACCTCGTCAGAGAACTTGACGGCGGGATGGTAGCACGCGGCCATTCCACGAGCGTCGCGATTTCCGAAGGCCGTATAGAACTTGCGAATCAGCTCGGCGTTACGATGCATCAGGTCGTTCTCCTGGAGACCAAACCGGCGCAGGTATCTCGATCCCGGATCCTTTAATATGGATCTTGCGCATGGGTGTGGCTTTGCGCGCCGGCGGATGCTTGGCCGGCCCGTCCGCTCGTCTCCCCAATCCGGTGACACTGCATGACCATGACGCTCTGGATCGACGCCGACGCTGCTCCACAGCCGGTGAAGGAGATCTGCCTTCGCGCATCCGAGCGCCTCAAGCTCCCGACTGTCCTGGTGGCGAATCAGCGGCTACAGCTTCCGCCCGGGTACGCGCACGTGTCGGCTGTGCGCGTCGACGGCGGCGCGGACGTGGCCGACCGCTATATCGTGGAGCACGCCGTCCGCGGCGACGTCGCGGTCACTGCCGACATCCCGCTCGCCGCGCTCCTGGTGCCTAAGGGAGTCGTCGTCCTCGACCCACGCGGCGAGGAGTACACGGCGGAGATCATTGGGGAGCGCCTGTCGGTGCGGAATTTCATGGACGGACTCCGTACGACGGGCGTCGAGACGGGTGGCCAGGCCGTCTACGGCGCGCGCGAGAAACAGGCATTCGCAAACGCCCTCGACCGTGCGCTTACGCGCGCGCTCCGACGGTGAGCATCAGAGATAACTCAGCCACGGATCGCTCCGCCGCTGCCTGAGCGCGGCGAACCACCGGCAGAGCGGGTACATGGCGACCACCACGAACGCCCACGCACCGTATGGCCACGCAGGAAAGGCCAGAACTGTCTCGAAGGTTTTGCGACCGATCACAATCGCATCGATGTCCGCTATGAACTCGTTGTAGCCGTGGGGTTCGCCTCCCTCGGCGGGGAGCCAGTCGAGATCGCCATTCGGTCGCGCAATGAAGCCGTCGACGCTGGTCGCGATAAAGACAGATACCGTCATCCGTAGATTCCTCAGCCGAGTTCGGCGTGCGCGCGCCCTCTATTGCATTCGCCTCCGCAAGATCGCCCTCGCCGGCGCACCTTCGTGCCCGCCCACCTTGATCGGTAACACAATCAGGTCGTAGTCCCCGCCGCTTACCCCCGCGAGCGATAACCCCTCGACGATCGGGATCCCTTTGCCAAGAAGAATCCGATGCGTCATCGGCGCCGGCGCGCCGAACTGTTCGGCCGAGATGTAGTCTACTCCTACCAGCTGCACGCCTGCGTCGGCCAACAGCTGCGCCGCATCGGGAGCGACATAAGCGAAGTCGCGGTGAAACGTGGACGATGACATCCAGCCGCGCAGCGAGCTCCTCGTCCGGAAGAGCACCCGCTGTGCGCCCTTCCACTCGTGCCGGTTCAGCTCCGCGGCGTCGATCGCCTGGACGCCGTCAGGGATTTCGATCACTCGCGCCGATCCGATCAGCGGCTCCAGCGGCACCCGCTCGATCGATGCGCCGCCGAGCACGAAGTGCATTGGCGCGTCAATGTGCGTCCCACTGTGCGCGCCCATCGAATACGCCGACAATGTCAGCGCATCGCCTTTGCGCATGTCCTTGAGGAAGTCGAACTTCATCGGCGCATCGCCCTCGTACACCGGGGTTGTCGCCGGATCGAGGGTGGCAGTCACATCGATCCATCCGTTCGACATCAGCATCTGCGGGCCGCTCGCGCCAGACACCGCTTGCTGCGATGGCGTGCATGCCGCAGCGCCCAGTGCCGCCACTGCCAATATTGTGCAACCGCGCCTGATGCTGCTCATCTCCTTTCCCATGTAACCTCCGAATTAGACCGCAAGACTCAGAAGCAAGGTGAACCCCAGTCCCGCCACGCCAATGATGGTCTCCGCCACCGTCCACGTCTTGAGCGTCTGCGGGACAGTCATATTGAAAAATTCCTTGATGAGCCAGAAGCCGGCGTCGTTCACATGCGACAACACGAGCGCACCGGCCCCCGTCGCAAGCACCAGCAGCTCGGCATTTGTGCCGGGCGTTGCCATCGCAATCGGCGCGACGATTCCAGCGGCGGTCGTCATCGCCACCGTCGCCGATCCGGTGGCCACGCGTATGAGCGCCGCCACGATCCAGGCGAGCAGGAGCGGTGATGCGTGTGATCCGATTGCCACGTCGGCGATCGCGCGTCCCACACCGCTCTGCACAAGCACCTGATTGAAGCCACCACCGGCGCCGATAACCAACAGGATCGTCGCCGTGGGGGCCAGGCAGTCGTTGCAGAACTTCATCACTTCTGCCCGTGTGAAATGTCGCGCCCTGCCCAGAGACCAGAACGAGAAGAGCAGTGCGAGGAGCAGCGCGACGATCGGCTGCCCGATGAAGTGCAGCGTCGAGCGCGCCGAGTTCGCCGAGTCGAGGGCGAGGTCGGCCGCGCTGGCGAGGAGCATGAGAATGACGGGGATCAACACCGTGAAGACAGAGATGCCGAAGCCCGGCATCTCCTGGATCTCGCCGGAGGCCCTGTCCAGTTGTGCCGCGACCGGGTTTTCAGCGGGCAGCACGATGCGAGGCGAGATCCAGGCGCCGAAGATGGGCCCCGCAAGCGCGGCGGTCGGGATGCCGACGAGCAGGCCGTAGAGAATCGTGCGCCCGACATCCGCCTTGTACAAACCAACGGCGAGCATCGCCGCCGGGTGTGGCGGCAGCATCCCGTGCACCACCGAAAGTCCGGCCACGAGCGGAATCCCGATTTTTATGAGCGATATTCCCGTGCGGCGCGCGATGGTGAACACGAGCGGAATCAGGAGAACGAAACCCACCTGGAAGAAAACGGGGATCCCGACGATAAAAGCGACAAACATGATCGCCCAGTGCACGCGCGGAACGCCGAAGAGATCGACGAGAGTGGTCGCGATGCGTGTGGCAGCGCCCGACTCCGCCATCATTTTCCCAAGCATGGTGCCGAGCCCGACCACGACGGCGATAAACCCGAGCGTGCCACCCACGCCATCCTGGAAGGATTTGACAGCGTCGCCGGGCGGCATCCCGGCCGACACTCCCATCACAAGCGAGATGACAATCAGCGCGATGAACGGGTGCCACTTGAAGTGCGCGATGAGCACGATGAGCGCGATCACCGCGCCCAGCGCGAAGAGGAGCAGGCGAGAGTCAGGCGTCATGCTGATGCGCGCGCCACGAGAGCGGCGACGAGATCCTGTGGCGACTCCCTGATGTCGCACACCCACGCGTGCTCGTCGGGCGCCGGTTCCTCGAGCGTGGCGAGTTGGCTATCGAGCATGGAAGGCGGCATGAAGTGCCCGCGCCGGCCGGCGATGCGCTCTGCCAGCAACGCTCGTGGCCCGCGGAGAAAGACAAATCGCACCTCGCCCGCTCCAGCGCGAAGGACGTCCCGGTACGATCGTTTGAGCGCGGAACACGTCATCACCAGCCCGGGGCCCGCATCTTTCGCCTCGCGCAGTCGTGCGGCGAGCGCGCGAAGCCAATGTGCGCGATCATCGTCGGTGAGTGGAATGCCCGACGACATGCGCCGCACGTTTTCGGCGGAGTGATAGTCATCCCCTTCGACGAAATCGATGTCGAGGGCGCGGGCGAGCGCTGTGCCGATCAAGCTCTTGCCGCATCCCGAAACCCCCATCACGACATAAAGACCCTTGTTCATCGGCTCCAATTTGCTCGCTTGGCTCGCGCCGGGACCACCCCNNACCCCGGCGCGCCCGCGACTACCACGGAGGGAAGACGGTGTGCCAGCGATGTTTCTGTCGAATCCGCTCTCGTTCTTCGGCCGATATCGGTGTCACCGGTTGTCCCTCGAGGACCGAATTGTCACGCATCATTTCCTCAAAGCCTGGCTTCGAGAATATGAACGCGATCCCGAGTGGCTCACTGCCGGTATTCCGTGCACTGATGGACACATTGCGAGGAATGTAGACGGTGGCCCCGGTACTCACACGAGATTCACGCTCGCCGAGTGAGACTACTCCACTGCCGCGATGCACAAAGAGGATTTCATCCGCGACCAGATGACGATGAAGCTGGATCTCGGCACCAGGCACGAGCTCTTCGTATCCCATCACGAGGTCAGGAGACCCACCGTTCTGCCGATCGACCTTGATGATGAACGGCCCTTTACCAGCGTTCCGACGGACGCGACGCTCTCCCTCACCGGCCTGTAGCACCAGGCCCTGGCTGGGCGCCGCCGTTTTGTCCATGGCACTCGCGCCCGGTGCGTGACTGCCCGCGCATGTTGCCAGCCCGACAATCGGCAGGGTCGAAGCAATCGCCCGAAGAACGAATCGAAACTGCACGCGCCTCTCCTTGAGATGTAGGTGGATGACCGCCTCAGGACGCCGAATGCTGTCCTGCACTTCCGCCTCCCGTTAACTTCAACATGCAGGCAACCCTATCAATGAAGTAACCATGCCCGATAAATCCCGCATTCCAGTCATCGTCGGCGCCGCCCGAACCCCCATCGGCAAATTCCTCGGCGCTCTCTCCCCACTCAGTGCGCCTGAGCTCGGCGCCATCGCGATCCGCGAAGCGCTCAAACGGTCCAGGGTTCCGGCGGAAGACGTCCAGGAAGTCATCATGGGACACGTCATTCAGGGCGGCACCGGACAGGCGC
>PKVB01000157.1 GCA_003131365.1 Gemmatimonadota bacterium
TCGCGCTCGCTGCCGCCGGGGGCGTCGCTTTGGCGCTCCACTTCTGGGCCTGGAACGCCTCCATTCACCTCACGACCATCGCCGCATCGGTCACGCTCGTAAGCCTTCAGCCGGCCGTGGTGGCGGCGATCTCTGCCCTGGCGTTGAGGGAGGCTCCAACAAGCCGTCAGGTCGCGGGCATCGCCATCGCGATTCTTGGCGCTGTGGTCATTGCCGCGCCTGACCTGAGAGGCGGCATGGCGCCGAGCGGAAACGCGCCTCTCCTTTNNGCCTCAGAAAGTCAATTGGCGTCTGGGCGTACGTGGGCATCGTTTACTCGACGGCGTTTCTGACCCTGACTGTCATAGCGATGTCCCGCGGTGTCACCCTCGAGCCTCAGCCGCCGATGGAGATCGCAATTTTCGCTGCCCTCGCTCTGGGACCGATGCTGATCGGGCACACGGGAATGAACTGGGCTCTCAAATTCCTGCCGGCCTACGTCGTCAACCTGACGGTGCTGGGTGAGCCGGTAGGAGCGACCTTGCTTGGAGCAGCCATTCCTTCCATACGGCAGATCCCGACAGTATCTACCCTCGTCGGCGGTGCGGTGGTGCTTGGCGGCGTCATCATCGCCGCCGGCGGCTCGACGCGCCGCAGCACCCAAAACGCCTGATGCGTAAATTATCGCCGTCCGCTCTTCGTTCGAGGGCGCATCCGACCCGTCCCCATTTTGGCCACCCGTGAATCGATGCGAAGCTTGAAATCCGCGACGTTGCTCCTGCTTGGCGTGCTTGCAATTCCCGCGGCGACCACCGCGCAGGCGAGAATTGGCCCCACCACACCGGCGAGAGTGACGACGCCCCGCGCGCAATTCGGACACGATATTGGCGACGACTACTTTCTCGCCAACTACACCCAGATGATCGACTACTGGCGGAAGCTCGATCGCGAATCGAATCGGATGAAGTTGGTGCGCATCGGAACGACGGCAGAAGGACGGCCGATGTGGATGGCGATCATTACATCGCCCGAGAATCACGCAAAGCTCGCTCGCTATCAGGAGATATCGCGCCGATTGGCGCTGGCCGAGAATCTCACCGATGCACAGGCGCATTCTCTGGCATCAGAGGGTAAATCCGTCGTCTGGATCGACGGAGGTCTGCACGCCAGCGAAGTATTGGGCGCGCAGCAGCTAATTCAAACGGTATACGAGCTCGTGAGCAAGAGCGATCCGGAGACCCTCAGATTCCTCCGCGACGACATCATCCTGGCGGTGCCAGCGAATCCGGACGGGCAGGAGTTGGTGTCCAACTGGTATATGCGCGAAGCAGACACGCTCAAGCGCACAACCTCGCGGCTCCCGCGTCTGTATCACAAGTACGCCGGTCACGACAACAACCGTGACTCGTACATGGCATCGCAGCCTGAGACGCAGGCGATGGACAGCATTCTGTTCAGAGCCTGGTATCCGCAGATCATGTACAACCATCATCAGACGGGGCCGATCGGGACGGTGATTTTCGCTCCGCCGTTCCGCGATCCGTTCAACTACAACTACGATCCGCTCGTGCCAATGGAGCTCGACCTGGTCGGTGCGGCGATGCACTCGAGGTTCGTCGCCGAGGGCAAGCCGGGCGCGACGATGAGGAGCGGCTCGGGCTATTCCACCTGGTGGAACGGCGGTCTCAGGACGACGGTCTATTTCCACAACATGATCGGCCTGCTGACCGAAGCGATCGGGAATCCAACACCGATGGAAATTCCCCTGGTGCCCGACAAGCTCCTGCCGAAGGGAGATTTGCCGATGCCGATTCAGCCGCAGAAGTGGCACTTCGCGCAATCCATCGCCTATGAGCTGACGGCAAACCGGGCAGTGCTGGATGTGGCGTCGCGTTATCGCGAGACCCTCCTCTACAACATCTACCAGATGGGGCGCAATTCCATTCGGCGCGGCAGTACCGATACTTGGACAATCACACCGCGGAAGGTGGCCGCGCTCCAGGCGGCGTTCCCTCAGGACAGCTCCCGCCCGCAGGGCGGTGACGCGGGCGGTGGTGGTGGTGGCAGGCCGCAGACGACGAGTCCGGCCGATATGGCGACCTACGTCAGCATCATGCGGAATCCGGCCGACCGGGACCCGCGCGGCTATATCATACCAGCCGATCAGCCGGACTTTCTCACCGCGACGAAGTTTGTCAACGCGCTGATCAAGACTGGCATCACCGTCCAACGGGCCTCGGCGGCGTTCGCCGTCGGCGGAAAAGACTATCCCGCGGGCTCCTACGTGGTGAAGGCGGCGCAGGCGTTTCGGCCGCACGTCCTCGACATGTTCGAGCCGCAGGACTATCCCAATGACTTCCCGTATCCGGGCGGTCCACCGACTCCACCGTACGACAACGCGGGGTGGACGCTCGCCTATCAAATGGGTGTGCAGTTCGACCGGATTCTGGAGCCATTCGGCGGACCATTCACTCCGGTGGCTGGCTTCGCCAAACCGCCGGAGCGGCATGTCGCGCCCGCGGTGGCCGGATATGCGCTGAGCCATTCCGTGAACGACGCGTTCATCGCGGTGAATCGTCTGCTCGCCCATGGCGAACAGGTCTATACGCTTCGAGCGCCGCTCAGCATCAACGGCCGGATCTATGACGCCGGCACGTTTTACATCCCGGCAAAACCGACGACGGCTCCGATTCTCACACAGCTCGCGCTGGAGAAGGGGCTCACGTTCGATCCTTTCGACACTGAGGTTTCTCCGGCGTCGCTCAAGCGGGTTCGGCCCGCCCGTATCGCCCTCTGGGATCAGTACGGGGGGGCGATCACTTCCGGATGGGCGCGCTTCATTCTCGAGCAGTTCGAGTTTCCCTATCAGGTCGTCTATCCGCCGACTCTGAACGCGGGAAACCTGATAGCCAAGTTCGACGTCCTGATTCTTCCCGACGGAGTGACGTTCGGACGTCCCAATGCGCGAACGGGTCCGCGAATAAATCCGGAGGACGTACCCGCCGAATTCCGCGATCGGATCGGCAGCATGACCGTCGCTGAGACGGTCCCGCAGCTCCAGGAGTTTCTGAATGCGGGCGGGACGATCCTCGCGATCGGATCCGCCACCGACCTCGGCATCCAGCTCCAGCTTCCGATCTCGAATGCGCTGGTGGACAGCATCGGCCGGCCGTTGCCCCGAAGCCGATTCTACGTGCCAGGGTCAATACTCACGATGCACGTGGACACGACGTTCGCGTTGGCGGAGGGGGTTCGACCCGTTACCGATTTCTACTACGATAATGCTCCGGCTTTTCGCATCCTGCCGGCGGCCGCGGAGCGCGGGGTCAAGAAGATTGTCTGGATTGATGGACCGACCCCGCTGCGCAGCGGATGGGCCTGGGGTCAAAAGTTTCTGAGCGGGGTAACAGAAGTCCTGCAGGCTCCAATCGGGAAGGGAATGCTTGTGCTTTATGGACCCGATCCGTACTTCCGCTCGCAGCCACACGGCACCTTCAAGCTATTGTTCAACGGCCTCTTATATCGCAACGAACTCGGGGACTAGATAATGCGCTCACGTATTCTGCTGGCGGCTTTTGCGGTGTCCGGCTGCTCGTATTTCCAGTCAGGGGGCACCACCGTGCCCACGCCCGCGCCGGCGACGAAGCCCGTCGCGACCAGATCGGCATCAGGCGTCAGAGCGACGAGCAGCTCCGGACTCATCAAGGCCATGCACGACCGCTACGACGGAAAATACCTGAAGACGATGAGCTTTCTTCAGAACAACACAGCGTACACTACTACGGGCCAGGAGCAGAAATCACAGTGGTACGAGCACATCGAGGTTCCCGGTAAGCTTCGCATCGCGTTTCTTCCCGCTACCCAGAAGAGCGGGCTCGTTCAGATCGATGATCGTGTGGCGTCGTTCGACAACGGCATTCGGGTCGACTTCCGTCCATCGGTGAACCCGCTCCTGCTTCTGACCGCGGACGTGTACGTTGCGCCGGTTGCCATGATCATGCGCGAGCTGGACACCCTGCACGTCGATGGCGACACATTCCGCGACGATACGTGGGAGGGGCAGCCGGTTTACATCGTGGGCGCAAAGGCAGGCGACACCACTTCGAATCAATTGTGGGTGGATCGGGACGAGCTGCGCCTCGTCCGCTTCATCCAGAGCCAGAAAGTCGGCGAGCGTACCACTGTCAGCGATATCCGGGTGAAGGGCTACAAGGAGATCGGGGGATTCGACGTGCCCACAGAGTTTCTGGTGATCCGGAACGGAAGGCCCGTCTGGCGCGAGGAATACGCCGACGTTCGCATCAACGCGGATTTCCCGGCCGGCACGTTCGATCAGGCCACGTGGACCGACATCCCGATCCCGAAGTAGTACCAGTCAAAGAACAACTCGTCAGATGATTCGCAGGCTTTCAATACTTCTTGCTCTCGCGCCCGCGCTCGCGGGTGCGCAGAGCGCTCTTCCCGCGCAGGCGTCCAAGGCGAGCGCATCGGTCAAGGCACCATCGACCTGGAAGATCGACCCTACGCACTCGGAGCTCTCGTTCACGATCCGGCACATGGTCAGCAAAGTGCGCGGCCAGTTCGATGCATGGAGTGGAACGATCCTCGCTGATCCCGCCGATTGGAACACGGCCTCAGTGGAAGTGGTCGCTCAGACGTCCACGATCGACACCAACAACGAGCGCCGGGATGCGGATCTGCGGAGCGACAACCATTTCGATGCCGACGCCAACCCAACCGTCACATTCAAGAGTACGAAGGTCACGCGCTTCGCGGGCGATTCCGTTACCGTGGCGGGGAATCTGACAATGCACGGCATCACGCGGCCCGTCCTGCTGCGCGGCCACCTCAACGGCATCACCGGCGTCCCCGGCAAGCGGCGCGCGGGCTTCGAGGCCGAGACCACGATCAACCGCAAAGACTTCAACATGACCTGGAATCGCATCGTGGAAGGCAGCTCGATGGTCGGTGACGAGGTCAGGATCGAGATCGACATCGCGGCGGTCGAGCAGCCGCAGTAAGAACTCCTACAAGCGAGCGTCAAAATGAGAATCGGACTACTGCTCACGGCGGCGGGACTTCTTGCCGTCGATCTTTCCGCGCAGGGACGCGTTCAGCGTCCAATGACGTTCGAGGATTTCGCCGCAGTCAAGAATGTGGGCGATCCGCAGGTGTCTCCCGATGGCCGCTCGCTGTTGTATTCGGTGCGGACGACTGACGTCAACGCCAACAGGCGGACAACTATCACCAAAATGCAGTCAGCGAGCGGCGGCGTCGCGCGCCAGTTCCCGAGTGCGACCACCGGGGCCACCGAGGCGCGCTGGTCGCCGGATGGCAGGCGGGTTGCCTACATCTCGGCTGGACAGCTCTGGATCGCCGACGCGAGCGGTGCAAATGCGCGGAAGATCTCGAACGTGAGTGGTGGCGCCAGTGGACCTGTCTGGTCGCCGACTGGAGATCGCATCGCCTTCGTCACGGGCGTGTACCCCGACTGCGACAGCGACGGTTGCAACATCGAGCGCGCCAAGGCTGCCGACACCGGCAAGGTCAAAGCCCACATCGCCGACAATCTGCTCTACCGGCACTGGACGGAATGGACGCCTCAGACCCGGTCGCACCTGTTCATCGTGTCGCCCGATGGAACGGGTTTGCGCGACGTGACCGCCGGCGTGAAGTACGACGTTCCTCCCGGACCATTCGGCGGAAGCGAAGCGTACAACTTCTCGCCCGACGGGAAAGAGCTCGCCTACACCGCCAAGGATCAGGGGCGCGCCGACGCATGGTCCACCGACCTCAACGTCTACACAGTGCCCGTGAGCGGAGGCGCGCCCGTTGTGATCACGGCCGCCAATCGCGGCGCCGATCAAAATCCGGTTTACTCGCCCGACGGCCGCACGATTCTTTACGCCTCACAATTGCGTCCGGGATTCGAATCCGATCGCCAGCGGCTCATGGCGTACGACCGCGCCAGCAGGACTTCGCGCGAGCTTCTGCCGGCCTGGGACAGAAATGCCGACGCGTACGCGTTCTCCCCGAGCGGAGACGCGATTTACCTGAACACGGTTGATGCGAGCCGCACGAAGCTGTATCGCATCACTCGCACATCTTCGGGATGGACGACTTCGCCGCAGCTCCTCACCTCGGGCGGCAACAATTTTTCGCCGTCCGTGTCGAGCGGCGGGAAGACGATTGCGTGGCTTCAGGACGCAACCGAGCGTCCCGCCGAGGTGTACGTCGCGACTGTCGGACCGTCGGGACTCAGCGGCGTTCGGCGTCTCACCCACGAGAACGACGCGCTTCTCGCGCAGCTCAAGCTGAATCCAGTCGAAGACTACTGGTTCAAGGGCGCCGACGGCGACAGCGTGCAGGGCATGATCCTCAGGCCGCCGCAGTATCAGGCCGGCAAGAAGTTTCCGGTTCTCTTCCTCATTCACGGCGGACCCCAGGGTGAGTGGCTAGATCAGTGGCATGGCCGCTGGAATTTCGAGCTGTTCGCTTCCCCCGGTTTCGGAATCGTAGCAATCAATCCGCGCGGATCGTTCGGCTACGGCCAGAAGTTCACC
>PKVB01000127.1 GCA_003131365.1 Gemmatimonadota bacterium
GGCGACGACGGTGGCGTCTGGTACTCCTACGACGGCGGCAACAAGTGGTGGAAGGGGGACAACCTTCCGGTCTCGCAGTTCTATCACGTGAGTCTCGACAACGACCGTCCCTATCACGTCTATGGCGGCCTCCAGGACAACAGCTCCTGGGTCGGCGACTCCGAGTACCCGGGGGGCATCACCAACAGCAGGTGGGAGAACATGTACGGAGGGGATGGGTTCTGGATGTTCGTGGATCCCACCGATCAGAACTATCTCTACGCGGAATCCCAGGGTGGAGATATCGTGCGAGTGAACCGGAAAACGCACGAGACGCGTCCCATCAAGCCACTCCCGCGCTACCAGGAGAAGAAGCTCCGCTTCAACTGGAACGCGCCGATTCACGTCAGTCCAACCAGGAACGGAACGGTGTACGTCGGCTCGCAATTCCTTTTCCGCACCCGCGATTTCGGCCAGACCTGGGATCGCATCTCACCCGATCTTTCCACGAACGATCCGTCCAAGCAGCTCCAGGAGCAGTCCGGCGGCGTCANNTCTGGGCGGGCACCGACGACGGAAATCTTCAGGTCACCCGCGACGGCGGCAAAGCGTGGAGTAACGTCGTCGGAAACATTGCCGGGCTGCCCAAGTCGGCGTGGGTGTCATATGTGGACGCGGGCCATTTCGACCCCGGCACCGTGTACGCGACGTTCGACCTGCACACTTTCGGCGACATGCGCCCCTACGCGTACAAGTCGACGGACTACGGCAAAACCTGGAAGTCGCTCATCGCGGCCGGCAGTCCGGTCCGTGGCTACGCGCACGTGATTCGGCAGGATCTCGTCAATCCAAACCTCCTCTTCCTCGGTACCGAGTTCGGACTCTGGATTTCGCTCGACGGCGGCTCCCAGTGGTCGCGGTACAAGGGCGGAGATTTCCCCGCCGTCGCGGTGCGCGATCTGGCGATCCATCCACGTGACCACGATCTGGTGATTGCGACCCACGGCCGCGGCATCTGGATCATCGACGACATCACGCCGCTACGCGCACTTACGCCGGCGACCCTGGCGCAGGATGTGGTGTTCGTGCGCGCGAGACCGACCGCGCAGAAGATTCTCGCGGGGGGCGGGTGGGTGAACGGCGACGCCTCGTATGTCGGCGACAATTCCACGGACGCCGCGGTCATCACCTACTACCTGAAAAAGCGGCACATTTTCGGAGACATGAAGATCGAGGTGCTCGATGCCGCGGGGCACGTAGTGGGGACGGTGCCGAGCACGAAGCGGCGGGGCCTCAGCAGGGTGACGTGGTCGATGCGCCTGCCGCCCCCGAAAGTTCCGCCGGCAGCTAGCGCGGCGTTTGGCGCGGCGTATGGCCCGCGGGTTCTCCCCGGGGCGTACACGGTGAAGATGACCAAGGACGACAAGGTCTACACGATGCCGCTCCAGCTGGTTTCCGACCCGCGCGAGACGCACACGATGGCGGACCGCCAGGCGCAGCTCGCCCTCGCCAACAAGCTCGTCGGCATGCTCGGCGACATGTCGTTCGCGGTGGAGCGGATGAATGGGGTGAGATCGGACCTCGAGGATCGCGCGTCCAGGCTGCCGGTGGGTGACGCGCTGGCACAGCGTCTCCGCGATGCATCATCGGCGGCTGACGTGATGCGAAAGAAAATCGTGGCGACCAAGGAGGGCGGCATGATCACCGGAGAGGAGCGGCTCCGGGAGAATCTCACTGATCTGTACGGAGCCGTCGTGTTCTACGACGGCCGGCCGTCGCAGATGCAGATCGATCGCACCGACGCGATCGGGCGGGAGCTGGGAGACATCGTAGCCGCGTTCGGAGCCTGGTCGACAAAGGATCTCGGCGCGCTCAACACCGAGCTGGGCGCGAAGAAGCTTCAGCCGATCGCGCTGATCAGCCGTGCGCAGTGGGAAGGAGTGGGGAAGGGCGGACAGTAGACCGGCGTTGACGACTTCGGCTTCCCAAAGCAAAACGGGAGCGTCTCTCGACGCTCCCGTTTTGTCATGACTTGGAAATTCCTTAGCTGCAGACGATCGCGCCGGTGGAGTTGTCGCAAGTCTTCGCTGACTGCGAGTGAACTGCGGTCGCGGTCCAGCTCTGTGGCGGCCCGGCGTTGACTACCGCGGTGACCGTCACGTTCTGCGAAGGCGTAAAGCCCTGAAGGGGCGTAGCCATCGTCGCGGTTCCTGGGAAGTACGCACCGTTGTTGTCCGCGGCGTACTGCTCTTCGTAGGTCGCGAGGTTGCGAAGGTCGGACTCCATCGCTGCGACGTAGGCCTTGTCCTTCGTATTTGCGAACTTCGGAATCGCGATCGCGGCAAGAATGCCGATGATNNCTCGACATTGAAGATCTCCTGAAGACAATTGGGTACCGCCGGCGATTAGATCGCGTCCGGCGGGGAAAGAACACGTGCCCTGACGGCGGGCCCTGCGCTACTGAAAGGCAACGTCCGGTCCAGCCCGCGCCAGCCATCTAAGTCATTGTGGATCAACAAGTTAGCCGCACCACCAGGGTCCTGTCCCTGTGTCCGAGCGGCCTCTTTTTGCGAATCCTTTGCATCTTGCATACGTCGGTACCGACGGAAGTGCGTCGGCACCGACGTATTTGTGTCAGGCGCCCGCCGCAGCGACGATCCTGTTCAGCCCTCGCGCTGCCGATGGCGTCCGCCACGATCGGCCGACCCGATGCCCCGCCGATTTGAGGCTATCTTATCGGACCAGCGAACGCCGAGAGGATGAGGCTTTGAAAGACGCACCAAAACCCGAGCCGGTTGTTTCGAGGCGGGACTTCGTAGTCAGCGCGGGACGGGCCGGCATTGCGTTGTCCATTTTGCCGCCGAGCCTTCGCGGCCTCCTGCGTGCGCCCCCGTCGGGCGCTTCGAGCGAAGCGCTCGAACACGGAATTCTCGCCGCTCCGATTTCATCCGACCTCTACTCCGGCCTCCGTTGGCGCATGCTGGGCCCCTTTCGCGGTGGTCGCGTTGCAGCCGCGACGGGAGTACCAGGCCGTCCCAACGATTTCTATTTCGGCGCCGTGAATGGCGGAGTGTGGAAAACGACAGACGGAGGCAGAGTCTGGGGGCCGATCTTCGACGGACAATCGACCGCATCGATCGGCGCGATCGCCGTGGCGCCATCGGCGCCCGACACGGTCTACGNNCGGCAAGATCGCCGTCGATCCGAAGAATCCGAACAATGTGTTCGTCGCCGCGATCGGAAAGCTTTACGCGGCAAACAAGGAGCGAGGAATCTTCCGCTCGAGAGATGGCGGTCACACCTGGCAGCAGGTCCTGGGGGACGAGAACGTCGGCGCCGTCGAGGTCGTCATCGATCCTTCCAACTCGCAGATCGTTTACGCGGGACTCTGGAACACGAGGCGCCCGCCTTGGTTCACCTACGCTCCAACCAACGGCCCGGGTGGCGGAATCTTCAAGTCGACAGATGGCGGCAGCACCTGGACCAGGCTCACGAACGGATTGCCCAAGGAAGGAATCGGAAGGACCGGCATCGCTATCGCGCCGACAAATCCGAATCGTGTCTATGCAATCGTAGACTGCCTCCTGCCCGAGGCTCGGGCGCAAGTCGAGCCTCCGCTGGGGACTCCCGCGCCGCAGCCGTCACCGGCGGGCGCACGGCCGTCGAGCCCGCCACCGGGCCAGGGAGGATTCTTTCGATCCGATGATGGGGGCGCCACCTGGACTCGACTCTCCAATGACCCGGCTCTGTGGGGAAGAGGCTGGTACTTCGAGAAGATCGTCGTCGATCCGACCGACGCCGACACCGTCTATGTGCCGAACGTCGCGGTCAACAGGACGCGGGATGGCGGAAAAACGTGGGTGGTGATTCGTGGATCGCCGGGGGGCGATGACTATCACCAGGCGTGGATCTATCCAGCGGATCCAAACACGATGATCGTGGCGAGCGATCAAGGCGCAATCATCACGCGCAACGCACGCGCGAACGATCCGCGTGAAGTCACCTGGAGCTCGTGGCTCAATCAACCGACGGCTCAGATATATCATCTCTCGGTCGATTACCGCTTTCCGTACTGGGTGACGGGCGCGCAGCAGGACTCGGGCGCGATCGCCGTTCACTCGCGTGGGAAGTTCGGCCAGATCTCGATGCACGATTGGGAGCCGATCGCTCCCGGAGGAGAGAGCGGTTACACCGCCGGCGATCCGCTCAATCCCGGAGTGGTTTTCGGGGGAGATGGCCAGCGCTGGAATCTCGACGCCAACATTCCGGTCGAGGGGACGACGAGTCCGAAATCACCGGAGCCCGCGCGTGGCGATTGGACGCAGCCGCTGGTCTTCTCGAAAGCCGATCCGCACTCTCTGTATTACGCGAATCAATTCCTGTTCAAGACGACCGACGGCGCGAAGACGTGGGCGCAGGCCAGTCCCGATCTCACGCGTCCGGAAGTTTCCATCCCGCCGACGCTGGATGCGACCGCCGCGGCGGCGGTCGATCGCAATGGGAAACGCGGCGTCATCTTTACGATTGCTCCGTCGCCATTGCGGGCACCGCTTGTCTGGATCGGAACAGACGACGGTTACATCCAGCTCACCCCGGACGATGGCAAGACGTGGCAAAACGTGACTCCCCCCACGGTCACGCCGTGGAGCAGAGTGACGATGCTGGAAGCGTCGCACTTCGATCCCGGCACCGCGTACGCGAGCGTCGACCGGCATCAGCTCCAGGATTTCGAGCCCTACATCTATCGCACCCGCGACATGGGCCGGACGTGGCAGCAAATCACGAAGGGGCTGCCGAGCGGAGTCTATGTGCACGTCGTCAAGGAAGATCCGCACCGGCGGGGACTGCTCGTCGCGGGCACGGAACGCGGCATTCACGTCTCGTTCGACGATGGCGACAACTGGCAGTCATTCCAGCTCAATGTGCCGGTGACGTCGATGCGCGACTTCGAGTTCTACGGCAACGATCTCATCCTCGCGACGCACGGACGCGGCTTCTGGGTGATTGACGACATCAGCGCCCTGCGCCAACTGAGCGACGCGGTGACGCGTGACGACGCCTATCTGTTCAAGCCGTCGGACACGATCAACTTCATCGAAGGCAATGACAATGGGACGCCCTTGCAGAAAGACGAGCCGCATGGGGAGAATCCACCGAACGGCGCGGCGATCGACTACTACCTGAAGAGGGCGCCGAGCACGCCGGTGGTAATCGAGATCGTCGATGCGAGCGGGGCGGTGGTGCAGACATTCTCGAGCGACCCGGCCACCCAGCGGCCGCCGGCGGGTCGCGGAGCAGCAGGGGCGGGGGCGGCGCAACCCACGGGAATTCCGCGGGTATCTCCGCTGTGGCAGACTCCTCCCGAGCTGCCGTCGGCGACCGCCGGAATGCACCGCGTGACGTGGAATCCGCTGCGGCCCAGACCGCGCGGCGCGCCGCCGGCAGATGAGGGCGGTCCGCTGGACCGGCACTACCTTGGGAACTTCACGGCGAAGCTGATGGTGAACGGGAAGACGTACGCGCAGCCGTTCGTCGTGAAACCGGATCCGAGGACGCAGCGTTCGTAATTGTGAAATTTCCTCCCGGCATTACTTCAGCTTGATTCCCTTGGAGCTCAGCATGGCGCACACATTTCGTATTCTCGCCTCTCTCACCTTTGTGGCGGGTTCGGCATTAGCCCAAGGGACTGGCGGTAGCCGACCCACCGGTGGAGCGGGCGGAACGCAGCTAGTGGACGCGCGAGTCAAGGCGCTGCACACGCTGCTCAACGAACAGTGGGAGTACACCCTCCGCACCTCCCCCGAATTCGCTTCGATACTCGGCGACAAGCGCTACAACGACAAGCTGAGCGATTTCTCGCAGGCGGCGATCGAAAGGGACATCGCGCAGAATCGCGTTTTCCTCACGAAGTTCGCGGCGGTCGATGCCACCGGATTCCCCGAGCAGGAGAGACTCAATCGCGATCTGATGGTGAGAAACCTCCGCGAAACGCTCGAGGCCGTGAAGTTCAAGGATTGGGAAATGCCCGTCAACCAGATGAGCGGGTTACACATCGACGCGCCGCAGCTCGTGACTTCGCTCTCGTTCGAGACCGTCAAGGACTACGACGATTACATCGCGCGTCTCAAGCAGCTGCCGAAGGCATTCAGGCAGGTGACCGTGCAAATGCGGAAGGGCATGGGCCAAGGTCTGATGCCGCCGAAGATTCTGTTGGTGCAGGTGGCGAAGCAGGCGAACGATCTCGCGACTCAAAAGCCGGAGGATTCTCCGTTCGCCATTCCGACGACGAAGTTCCCCAAGGAATTCTCCGCCGCCGATCAGCAGCGTCTCCGAAACGGAATTCTCTCGGCGCTTCGCGATAGCGTTCTCCCGGCCTATGTCAGGTTCACGGCGTTCGTCCGCGACGACTACGCGCCGCACGGGCGCACCGAAATCGGAACGTGGTCCCTCCCGAACGGCTCGGCGCGTTATGCGTTCGCCGTGCGCCGGTCCACGACGACGAACATGACGCCGGACGAGATCCACACGCTGGGTCTGCGTGAAGTCGCGCGCATCGAAGCCGACCAGCTCGTGATCGCGAAGAAGCTTGGCTTCCCAACGGTGAAGGCGCTCCGCGATTCGATTCCGAAGATTCCCGCGCTGCACCCCAAATCGCGGGAGCAGATACTCGACGAGTACCGGCACTATGTAGATCAGATGACGTTGAAGCTGCCGACGCTGTTCGGAAGATTGCCGAAGGCCAAGCTCGAGGTGATGCCGATCGAGCCGTTCCGTGAGAAGGAAGCCTCGACTTCGTACAATCAGGGCACGCCCGACGGCACTCGTCCTGGCCACGTGTTCGTTAACACCTATGACTTTGCGAATCAACTGACGATCAACAACGAGTCGACGGCGTACCACGAAGGAATTCCTGGCCATCACATGCAGATCTCGATCGCGCAGGAGCTTCCTGAGCTGCCTCCGTTTCGCCAGCAGGCGAACTACACGGCGTTCGTCGAAGGGTGGGCGCTCTACTCCGAAAGGCTGGGGAAGGAAATCGGATTCTACCAGNNCAGGATCCCTACAACGATTACGGGCGCCTTGACGACGAGATGCTGCGCGCGATTCGCCTGGTGGTCGACACGGGAATTCACGGCGACGAGCACTGGACGCGCGATCAGGTGCTGAGATTCTTCCGCGACCACTCGAGCAACAACGAAGCGACGATTCAGTCGGAGACCGACCGTTACATCGCGTGGCCGGCGCAGGCGCTCGCTTACAAGGGNNAACAAGGTTGGTCAGCTCACGATTCTGCGGCTGCGCGAGAAGGCGCGCCAGCAACTTGGCGCCAAGTTCTCATTGAGCGCGTTTCATGACGAGCTGATCGGCGCTGGGGCGCTGCCGATGGACGTGCTCGAGACGCGGATGAACGAGTGGATCGCGCGGACAGCGGCGGCAAATTAGCTGGTATTGCTACGTCATTTTACGGATAGAGGTGTCCGGGCGAGTAGGCGATTCTGAGGGAGTAAAGGTCCCTTCGCCACCCGAACACGTGCTCCCATGAAAAAAACTCAATGCCGCTGGCTCGGTGCGTTCACCCTGATCTTCTGCCTCGCCCAGTCGATCGGATCCGCCGAAGCTCAAACTCCGCCTACCAAGGTCCCCGCTCAAGACGTCCCCGTTCAAGCAGTATCGGAGCGCCTGAACGGTTTCATGCCCGGAATCCACTATGGCGTGCCTCTCAAATGGTCGGCGGTACTCGGCGTCGCGCTCCCAGGCAGCACCAGAAATAGCACAACGTTCGTCGCGGCCGAGCCGGGAATCGGCGGATGGCGCGCAAGCGTGGGGTACGTGAAGATGACCTCCGAGCTGGGCAGCGGATACGTCGGGCGCGCCACGCTGCTGCGGACCAACAACAGAGCATGGCGCGCGGCTTCTCAGTCGACGTTTGCAGGGGCGGAGTTTCAGATCTGGCCACTTCTTGCGATCGGAGCTCGAGTCGGCGGTTTCTTCCGGATTGCCGGACGGGGAGAACAGCGTGGACTCCTGACCGTCGATCTAAGTCTGCTGCTCTAGCGATAATGGATCGCGAAATTCCGAGGACGGTCGCTCGTTTCACAGCTCGGTGCGCGCGAGTATACAGCGACCGCCGGCGGTACGGTCTACATCCCGCAGGGTACGTGCATTGCCTTGACGAACGTTGTCCGGGATACGCTCACCAACGTGTTCATCTTTTCGTCGCCCGGATTTGAACAGGTGCTGCGCGAGGTTTCGTCCCGAGAGGGTGAGCCCGTGAAACCGGTCTCGCCGGATGAGCGTGCGGCTGCCTTCCACCGCGGGCACGCCGTGGCCGGCCCTACCGACTGCCGATAAGTTGCGGCCGCCGCGTTGAACCGATGGGCTTGCCCGCGGCCTTTTCGCGGGCGTCAGTATTCATGGCGCTCCACACAGTCGACGACCCGCACGCGAGGGTTCGTCATCACGGTTCCTTCGACACGCTGCCAGATCGTCCGCATCGTCGTCACGAACGCCTCCGCGGCGTCCTTGGTGTCGAAGTCCAGGTCGACGCTGACGAAATGCGGATCATCGACCGGCCGGAAGATGCGATAGCGGCGAACGCCGGAGGCCTCGCGCCGGGCCGGGTCGCGATCAAAGGCCGCTTTCCACCCGTCGAAGTCGCGGATGGGGTGCTCGATCTGGACTGTAGTCATCCTGACCTCATTGGAGAATCGAACTTCAGAGCATCGACCCGATTCGGTGATGGCTGTCACCATCGAACGCCTTAGTTCAGCTGCGACAACGTAACAACCATCGCGGCGTCATCCCAAGTTTCGTTTTTCCCCTTCTTTCGCGCAGATTGGCGGGAAGTCGAAACGACGTCGATCGTCTTCACGTTTGGAAGGTAGTGTCGTTTAACGAACAAGGTTACCTGCAAGCGCGGGTGGTGTCGGATATCGGGTAACCACAACGGATTGAAACTCTTCCTGTACCCGCGGGACTAGGGCAATGGCGACAGTACGACGAGTGTCGCCACCCCGGTTGCGCGNNAATGGCGATGGCGACGACGCGCGCAGTGGCGTCGTCGTGGCCGATGAGCTGCGCGCCGCCGCCGACGTCGAAGGTGAGGGGCACGCCCAGGATCGGCGCGCCGCCGGCATCGAGCACGGACGTTGTCACGACGATCGTGTCGCCCACAGTGAGAGTGTCGCGGACGGCCCGCACCTGAATTGTGGCGACCACCGGGATGACGCGCACGGGCGCCTCCCCACTCAGGCCGCGGGCAGTTGCGGTCACGATCACGGTGCCCGGCCGCCGGCCTCGGACCAGCGTTCGTGTCGGCGTGGAGGAGTCTTCGGGCGGCGGGGGCGGGGGCGGGAGCAGCTGTAGCTGTGCGATCGTTGGGTCGGAGATGGCCCAGCTGGCGTCGAGGAGGCGGTCGTAGCTTAATAACCCGATGATTCCGTCCACGCTGCCCGTGGCGCTCAAGCGTACCGTATCACCAACCTCGACGATTGCGCCGTGCTCGACGGAAATGCTGGTCAAGTGCCCGCCGACGAAGTCCAGGCCCGTCAAGTCCGCGCAAGCGGTGAGCACGAGGGCGACGGCGAGCGGGATGATGCGGCGCAGGACATGGAAGGGCATTGACACCTGGGGCGGAGGTGAATGCCGGCCGCTGCGGTTGCGAACCGGACAACTCAATGCTACGCCTCCGACTGCGACCGTCCCATACGTCACGTGACGTAGTCAGGTCCGCGCAGAGTATTCGCGGCCACCATGGGCCGTCAGACCGGCAGCTAGTGCGCGGCGGCGAACAGCCCGTACACGTTGACTTCTCCTTTTGCCCCGACGAATACGCGTCCACCGGCGACAGTAGGCATCACGAATCGAAGCGCGGTTCCGGCCATCTCACGCCTTAGTTCAGCTAACGCCCAAGTTCAGTTGGA
>PKVB01000058.1 GCA_003131365.1 Gemmatimonadota bacterium
AGGCATGCGTTGGCACGACGACGCTCTGCGATCAGGCGAACGTGACCGTGATATCGACTCCAGCGCCAGGTTTCCCTCTCGGGTCGCTATCGGGTGTCGGAATCCTGGCAGGCTCGACCGTCACATGCGTCACCGGCGGCCTTGTCAATGCTGACATCGATATTTATGCGGGCAGCGCACTCGTCGGCTTCGGCCCGTGTGTGCTCACCGGGGCGAAGCATCTGGCCGACGCAGTAGCGCAGCAAGCGCAGGCCGACCTGCTCGTTCTACACAACACGGTGTTTGGCCTGCCCTGCGGGACTGTCGTCGGCACCGCTGACATTGGCGGATCGGTACTGCCGGCCGGTGTCTACTGCAGCGGAAGCACAATTGGCGTCACAGGGGGGCTGACGCTGGATGGCGGCGGGAATACGAACTCGACGTTCGTCTTCCAGGCTGGCAGCTCGCTCACCGGAGTCGGGAACATCATCCTGATCAATGGTGCGCAAGCCCAGAACGTGTACTGGGTGAATGGCGCTGCAGCTACGATCGGCGTGGGATCAGCATGGCAGGGTAACATCCTCGCCGTGTCGAGCATCACGCTGAATGACGGCGTTACGCTGCTCGGACGCGCACTGACGCGGATCGGTGCGGTAACGCTGGGCAACAATAACGTCATCACGCTGCCATAGTACCGGCGAGAGCTGGGGCCGGACGACCGTCCGACTCCAGCCCCGCTCTGGACAGGAAGTTTCAAAGGAGAATCAGTAAGTACCCGAGCCGAACACGGCTCTGCGAAGATCTACCGGGTGCGGGAGACCGCACCCGGCAGATCTTCAATCTTTTAAGCGCATGCGGCACGGAGGATCAACCGATGCGACCAAGCAAATTCACTAAAGGCCAGATCGTGCAGGCGCTCCGGCAAGTGAAGGCCGGAACGCCCGCCGTGCAGGTATGCCGTAAGATGGGAATCACGGAGACCACGTTTTACCGCTGGCGCAACAAGTACGATGGCGCGGAGGTAAACGGAGCGCGCGAAGTGCGAGAGCTGCGCGACGAGAATCAGAAGCTCAAGCAGATCGTGACGAATCTTCTGCTCGACACGCGAGGATCAACCGACTTCCTTCGGAAGAAATAGCCGCCCTCGGGATGGGCGCCGCCTGCACCGGATCCAACGCACGTTGCAGCGGAAAATCACCCACGTATATTTTCCCCCTCCACTCGCCGCGCCCCGATCCCGGCGCCAGCTTCGCCTACTCCTAGACAGGGCCTTCCGTGACCGCTGACGTCACCACCTTCGATGCGATCGTCGTGGGCTCGGGAATTTCCGGTGGGTGGGCAGCCAAGGAGCTCTGCGAAAAGGGACTGAAGACGCTCGTTCTCGAGCGCGGGCGCAACGTAGTCCACATCAAGGACTACCCCACCATGAACCTCAACCCGTGGGAGCTCCCGCATCGCGGCGCAATGTCGCGCCAGCAGCTGAAAGAGAATCCGCTCATAAGCAAGGCCGCGGGTTATGGCGAAGACACCGCCCACTTCTTCGTGAAGGACCGTGATCACCCCTACGTGCAGGAAAAGCCTTTCGACTGGATCCGCGGCTACCAGGTCGGCGGCAAGTCGATCATCTGGGGGCGCGCCTGCCAGCGCTGGAGCAAATACGAATTCACCGCGCCCGAGCGTCAGGGCTACGGGATCAACTGGCCGATAGGTTACGACGACGTCGCGCCCTGGTACTCGCATGTCGAGAAATTCATCGGAGTGTGCGGCAACGCCGATGGCCTCGAAGCGATGCCCGACGGCGAATACCTTCCGCCCTTCGATTTCAACTGCGTCGAGCGACACCTGAGCGAGAAAGTCCATGCGCACTATGGCAACCGGTACGTCGTGCAGGGCCGGTGGGCACACCTCTCGAAGCCGAAAGAGATCCACCTCCAGCAGGGACGCGGTACGTGCCAGGCGCGGAACCTGTGCATGCGCGGCTGTCCTTACGGCGGCTACTTCAGCTCCAACGCGTCCACTCTTCCCTGGGCGGCGAAAACCGGAAACCTCACGATCCGCCCCGACTCCGTCGTCCATTCCATCATTTACGACGAAGCAAAGGGGAAAGCGACGGGCGTACGCGTGATCGACGCGCACACGCACGCCATAACCGAGTACCACTCACGCATCGTCTTCGTGAACGCATCCGCGCTCAACACGACTCTCATCCTCCTCAACTCGACCTCGAACCGATTTCCGCAGGGACTCGGCAACGACAGCGGGCTGTTGGGGAAATACATCTGCCACCACAACTACCGCACCGGGGCGAACGGAAAAATCGACGGCTTCCAAGACAAATACTTCTACATTCGGAATCCCACCGAATGCATCCTCGTCAACTTCCGCAACCTCGGAAAACAGGAGATGGATTTCGTGGGCGGCTACACCACGTTCACGGGAGCTTACCGTGAGCGCGGCGAGCCAACGACGGAGCGTGTCGGCGGCGAGTATAAGGACGCGCAGGCGCAGCCGGGCCCGTGGGGGATCTACATGTACATGCAGGGCGAGACGATTCCGAGGGAGTCAAATCACGTCCGCCTGCACGAAAGTGAAAAGGACCAGTGGGGCATCCCGCGCCTGGTCACGTCGGTCGGATACGATGACAACTCCGAGAAGATGATTCGCGACTGGCGCACCGAGGCGAAAGCGATGCTCGAGGTCGCGGGCTGCCATGATGTCGAGTCGCACGACAACCATCAGGCTCCAGGGCTCGACATTCACGAGATGGGCGGCGCGCGCATGGGAAACGATCCAAAGAATTCGCTCCTCAACAAATGGAACCAGCTTCACGCCGTCCCCAACGTCTTCGTCACCGACGGCGCGTGCATGACGTCCACCGGCAACCAGAGCCCGTCTATCCTTTACATGGCGCTCACGGCGCGCGCGGTGAATCACGCCGCTGAAGAGATGGGAAAGCAAAACCTGTGAGGACCTCATGCCCCCGATGAACCGACGCGAGGCGGTGAAAGCCACTACCGCTTTGGTGGGGAGCGTGCTGCTCACATCCAACGGTTTCCTGATCGCATGCGCGCGCGACGCGAACACGGCAGCGGGGAAAGCGCTGACACTCGACGACCAATCGCTGATCGAGGAGATCGCCGATACCATGCTGCCGACGACCCCATCGTCTCCAGGCGCAACAGCGGCGGGCGCCGGCGCGGCGATCAACCTCCTGCTTACCGACTGCTACGAGTCGGACCAACAGAAGCGCGTCGTGGACGGGTTGAAGGAATTCCGGAGCATGTGCCGCCAACGTTGTGGCGACAACTTCGCATCACTGCCTCAGAAGGATCGCGAGCAGGTGCTGCGCGAGGTCGACGCCGAGGCGCAAAAGGCAGGTCCTACGCACTATTTCGGCCTCGTTCGCCAGCTGTCGCTTCAGGCGTATTTCTCTTCCGAGATCGGAATGACGAAGGCGCTCCGTTACGTGATGGTTCCTGGAAAGTGGGTGGGCTGCGTTCCGCTGTCACCAGGTCAGCCCGCGTGGGCATGACGTGAGCGAACACTGGCGGTCCGGTTTGGTCATTCGCTTCCAACGTCCATGATATCCAACAACGCATGGTGTCGAAGGTAAGAATCGGAATCGTCGGCTCACGCTTCCAGGCGGATTGCATCGCCGCTTCGGTGAAAGCGATGCCGGAGGAAATGGAGGTCGTCGCCGTTGCATCCCCGACAAAGGGGAACGCGGAAGCGTTCGCGCGGCGTCACGGCATTCCCCGCTTCTATTCCGACTACCGGGAACTGCTTAGCGACCCCGAGATCGAGATGATCTCCATCACCGCGCCAAATCGGCTGCACGCACAAATGACGATCGACGCCGCGCGCGCCGGCAAGCACGTCGTCTGTGAGAAGCCGCTCTGCGTAACGCTCGAGGAAGCCGACGCGATGATCGACGCGTGCGCGAAGGCCGGCGTGCTGCTCATGTACGCAGAGGAGCTTTTCTTCGCGCCGAAGTACGTGAAGGCGAAGCAGATGGCCGACGAAGGCGCGTTCGGTCGCATTCACCTGGTAAAGCAAGGCGAAAAGCACTCGGGTCCGCACTCCGACTGGTTCTGGGACGTCGAGCAATCTGGCGGCGGTGCACTCATGGATCTGGGCTGCCATGGAATCGCCTTCTGCTGGTGGTTTCTCGGCAAGCAAAAAATAAAGAGCGTGTATGCCCAGCTCTCGACCCAGGTCAACGCTGCGCGCACACAGGGCGACGACGAGGCAATCACCATCATCGAGTTCGAGAATGGCGCGGTCGGCATGGTCGAGAGCAGCTGGAACCGGCCCGGCGGAATGGACGACTCGATAGAGGTGTTCGGCGACAAGGGACAGACGTACGCCGACATGCTGATGGGCAACGCCCTACCGACCTACTCCGAAGTTGGGTTCGGCTACGCTGTCGAGAAAGCCGCGTCCACGAAAGGCTGGACGTATCCAGTGTTCGAGGAGCACTGGAATTACGGATTTCCGCAGGAGATGCGACACTTCGCGCGCTGCGTGCGCGGCAAGGAGACGCCGATTTCCGACGGCGAGACGGGCCGTGTCGTGCAGGAAGTTCTTTACGCCGCTTACGCGTCGGCGGGGCTCGGCCGAAAGATCGCCCTGCCCTTCAGACCAGAGGGAATCGTCAAACCGATCGATCTCTGGAAGAAGCCGGAGCTGGCGAAAGCGGCGCTCTGATGCGGATCGCCGGAGCGATCGACATCGGCGGGAGCGCCACCAAGATTGGAATCGTCGCCGAGGACGGCAGCATTGTTCGGCGGGAGTCCGTTCCGACCGGGCTTCACGGCGAGCCGACAGTACTCATCGATGCGATAGTATCGTCGCTCGGTCCTATGCTGAATGCGGTGAGCGGTGGGGCATCACCGGTGCCTGGAATTGGCGTGTCAGTCGCGGGCTTTCTCAACCGCGACCGCTCGGCGATGATCCACAACGCGAACCTCCCGGCCCTGCGCGAGTTTCCGCTGCGTCGATCGCTCGAAGAGCGACTCTCTCTTCCCTGCCGGCTCGAAGTCGACTCGAACTCCGCGGCCGTCGCCGAATATCGTCACGGGGCCGGTCGGGGGTCGACGCGATTGCTGGGAGTGACGGTCGGCACCGGGCTGGGTGGGGGAGTGATCATCGATGGCAAGCTGCTGCGCTATACCGGCGAGTGCGCGGGGGACCTTGGACACATCATTCTCGATCCGAAGGGACGACTCTGCACGTGTGGCGCGCGCGGTTGTCTCGAGGCCATGGTAGACTCGGCGTCGGTGTCGGAACGCGGGGGAGGACGCGCGGTCCGCGACATCATCCGGAGCGCGCACAAAGGCGATCAGCTCGGACTGAATGTGCTAGCCGAGACCGGTTGGTGGCTCGGACTCGGGCTCGCGTCGCTCTCGCCCATTTTCTCTCCGGACAGAATCGTCGTGGGCGGAGGAATCGCTGCCGCCGGGGACTTGTTGATCGATCCGACGAAGGCGAGCTATCGTGAGCACGCGCGTCCGGAGTTTCGCGAGAAGACCCAGATCGTCGGGTCGTCGTTCGAGGGATGGGAGGGGATTGTTGGCGCCGCCAGTCTCTTCCTCGATCCGCTAGCATAGCGATCCATGTCCCGGACATCCGTGACCGTTTTTCCGTCGCCCGACGCCATAGGTGAGCATCTGGCTGAGCGCCTGCTCTCCCGCATAGAGCGCGCACGGATTTCCGGCAAGCGCTTCGTCCTGGGATGCCCAACAGGTCGGACGCCTCGCCCTGTTTACGGCGCGATGGCGCGGCAGCTTGCGGAGAAGCCACAGAACCTGAGCTATCTCGTCCTCGTGATGATGGATGAGTATCTCGTGGCCGTCAGTGGCGGGTTCGGGTATGCATCGGCCGACGAGCCGTGGTCGTGTCATCAATTCGCTCGCGTCGAGATCGCGGACCGCCTGAACGCGGGACTGCCACCGGCGCGCCGGCTGCGCGACGATTCGATCTGGTTTCCCGACCCGCGTGATCCGGCCGCGTACGATGCAAAGATCGCAGACGCCGGAGGAATTGATTTCTTCATCCTGGCGTCGGGCGCCAGCGACGGACATGTCGCGTTCAACCCACCCGGGAGCGCTCGCGATAGTCGCACGCGCACCATTCAGCTTTCAGAAGAGACTCGTCGCGACAACCTGCAGACCTTTCCGGCGTTCGGCACGCTGGCCGCTGTTCCAAGCCATGGGATTAGCGTCGGCATCGACACCATCGCATCGGCAAAGGAGAGCGCGATGATTGTGTGGGGTGCCGGCAAGCGTCTGACGCTGACTCGAATTCGGAGCACCGAGCGTTATGAACCGAATTGGCCGGCCACCGTGATTCACGAGTGTGCTGTTGGGGAGGTACTCACCGACACGGACGCCGCCGAGCCGCTGGCCACACGTTGACCCTCGTTGAGGCCGCAGTCGAAACGCTCGATTCCGCTCTCGCTGCGGAGCGCGCTGGCGCTGACCGGATCGAGCTGTGCGACAATCTGAACGATGGCGGCACCACTCCAGGCGCAGGATTAATCGCCGCCGTTTCCGAGCGGATGCGGCTTCCGGTGTTCGTGCTGATTCGACCGCGCGCGGGCGGCTTCGTCTATTCGGACGATGAATTCGATACGATGGTTCGCGACATCGGGCTGGCGGTAAGGATGGGCATCGCCGGAATCGTGACTGGCGCGCTCGCTCCCGATGGTCGCGTCGACGCTACGCGTATGCGCACCCTGGTCAAAGCGGCAGCCGGACTGCACGTGACATTCCATCGCGCGATTGATTCCGCGGTGAATCTGCCGGCCGCGCTCGAGGAGACGATTGAAGCGGGCGCAAGCAGAGTGCTCACGTCAGGAGGTGCAGCGACGGCATTGGAGGGTGCGGATCTCATCGGAACGCTGGTAGATCAGGCGCGAGCGCGGATCACGGTCGTTGCCGGCGGCGGAATTCGGGAGCACAATGTGTGCGATGTGATCTCACGGACAGGCGTTCGTGAAGTTCACACTCGATTCATCGACGAGGCACAAATGCGGGGACTGGTCGACGTCGTGAGAAGGGACTGCTGAGTCAGGGGAACGTGTAGCGCCAGAGGTGCCCGCTTGGCATTTTAGAATGCAGGCCCTGACTGTATACCTGTGCTGAGAGGAGTACGAGGATGTGCCGCAACATCAAGACGCTCGCCAACTTCGAGCCGCCAGCGACTGACGACGAGATCCGCGCGTCATCGCTCCAATTCGTGCGAAAACTGAGCGGGACGACTAAGCCGTCGCGCGCAAACGAAGAGGCGTTCAACCAAGCGGTCGACGAGGTGACCGCGGCCGCGCATCGACTTGTCCACTCGCTACATACCAACTCCCCGCCTCGAAACCGCGAAGTTGAAATGCAGAAAGCGAAGGAAAGATCGCTCAAGCGGTTCGCGTGAGATTATCCGGCATTGGCGACAGACGCTTGATGATGCCGTGTCTCTACGCCAATGTATTCCCATCCTGACCGGGACGCGCATGACAGAAGGGCCAATCGAAGCACAGCTGCTGGATCACGAGAAGCAATACTGGCAGGCGATCAAGGACAGGGATGTGCAGGCGGCGATGCGGCTGACCGACGACCCTTGCATCGTAACCGGCGCGCAGGGAGTGGCGCGCATCACCCGACAGGCCTTCGCTGGAATGCTGCAGGCCGGCGGCTGGACCCTCCACGAGTTCACGCTGAGCGATGTGCAGGTCAAGGTCCTGAGCGAGGACGTTGCCATCGTCGCATACAAGGTCAAGGAATCGTTGACGGTCGACGGAAAACCGCTGACGCTCGAGGCGACAGACTCGTCCACGTGGGTGCGCCGCGAAGGGCAGTGGATGTGCGCGCTGCACACGGAAGCGCTCACCGGCGATCCGTTCGGCAGGGACCGGCAGCCGATGGCCCCGAAGAGGTTCTAGCGCGTGCCTGGATCTCGGCGACCAGCCGTCGCCGGGATCCGTTCCGTCAGGGTATTGCCCCAGCTTTCACCGGCAGCTTTCGCTGCTGCCAATCCTGATACGATCCATCGTACAGCTTCACGGGATATCCCAGATAGCGCGCGATGAAATAGGTCATGCTGGCGCGGTATCCCACCCAGCAATAAGTCGCGACCGTATCGCCCGCGTGGCGACCAATTCCGAACGATGCGGGCTGGGGGACGAAGGGCGCGAGTGGCAAAACTGCCGGCATACGATAGGTTTCTGCCATGCCCCAGCACAATGTCGCCGTCCTCGTCCTTCCCTCGGTCGTCCCCTTCGACCTTGGGGTCCCTGTGCAGGTATTCGGATATCCACGGCCCGACCTCGGAGCCAGGCGGTACTCGATGACCTTGTGCGCAGTCAAACCGGGAAAGGTCAAGACATCGATAGGGTTTTCGATCGTGGTCGAGAACGGACTGGCGCCGCTGCGCCGCGCCGACACCATCGTTGTCCCGGGTATCGATGACCTCGACACTCCGATTCCAGCCACCGTCACGCGGGCGCTGGCGGACGCCCACGAGCGGGGCGCCCGTGTGGTGTCGATCTGTACGGGGGCTTTCGTTCTTGCCGCAGCGGGCCTGCTGGACGGGAAGAGAGCGACCACGCATTGGATGGACGCCCCGGCGTTGTCGGCGCGATTCCCGAGTATCTCGGTCGATCCGGGCGTTCTCTACATCGACGAGGGGACGGTTCTCACCTCCGCGGGAGTTGCAGCCGGGATCGATCTTTGTCTCCACCTCGTCCGCAAGGATTTTGGCTCCGAGGTCGCCAACGCGGTCGCTCGGCGGCTCGTGGTCGCGCCCCATCGGAGTGGCGGACAGGCCCAGTTCGTCGTTCAGCCGTTGGCGGCGCCACGCGGCCAGCGGCTGGAGGTGACGCGAAGCTGGGTCCTGGGTCGTCTGGCCGAACCGTTGACCGTCGCGCGGATGGCAAAGTATTCCGGGAGGAGTCTCCGAACCTTCGCGCGCCATTTCTACGAGGAGACGGGGACATCTCCATTGCAATGGCTCCTGCGTCACCGCATTTTGGCGGCGCAGCAGCTTCTTGAGCAGACTGATATGCCGGTCGATCGGATTGCCGCGGATGCGGGGTTCGGGTCGGCGGTGTCGTTGCGGGTACATTTCCGGCGCGAGCTGAGCACGACTCCTCTCGCATACCGCCGAGCGTTTCGGCAGGGCGCGACATCCTAAGGGGGGAATGAATCCGGTGAAGATTCCGATGACTCTCCGCCACTTGCTCGCGATCTTGCTCCTTCCATTCGTCGTGGTAGTGATCATACCGCGCTGGCTGCTCCGCGCGTGGTCAGCGTCGGACACACGTTGGGTGGACGGAACGCTCGCCGCGGCTTTCGCCCACATTGCCGGCATCGTTGTCTTTCTTTGCGGCCTCACACTTTTCGCGTGGTGCGTTTCCCTCTTTGCGCGCGTCGGCCAGGGCACGCTCGCGCCGTGGGACCCAACCCGCCGGCTCGTGGCGGTCGGTCCCTATCGGTACCTGCGGAATCCGATGATCAGCGGCGTCGTGACGATGCTGGCTGGGGAAGGGATTTTCCTGGGATCACGCGTGATCGCGATCTGGGTAGCGACGTTCATCGCCATCAATCAGGTCTATTTCATGTTTTTCGAAGAGCCCGGGCTGGAGCGGCGATTCGGCGCGGGCTACCGCGAATACAAATCGGCCGTTCCGAGGTGGGTTCCGAGGGAGACGCCATGGAAGCTGGCTCGCAAACGCCGCTCGCGCACGGATTTTGATTGAGTGTCAGTGACCAAACCATTCATCATCCCATGACAGACCCGACTGCTCCACGGCTCGCGCCCAGTGTTCTCCCGAAGGACATTTTCAGAAGCATCGTCGCGGCGCTGGTTACCGTGCTCACCGTCTATGGCTGGGTTGACGCACTTGGCCGGACGCCGATGCGCAGCGCCCTGGCTGCTCAGACGCGTCTCTGGTGGATCGAGCAGATCGTGAAGCTTGTGCTGGCTATCGTTTGCGTCGGCATCATCCTTCGCAAGCGGTGGTCTCTCACCCCCGCGTTCTGGCTGACGATCTACTCGTTGGTGTTCGTTATCGTGCGTTGGGTATTCATATTCAGAGAAGGCCAATTGGAGATCCTGGTAGCGCCGTTGCTTTACGCGCTCCTGTTGTGGCGGCTGTGGATCACCCGGAAGCAGGTCGCCGCGACAGACGATACGGTCGTTGTCGGCACGACCGGCTAGGATCTGCCTCGAAGCCCCAGCTAATACAGTGGCGCCTTCGATGTCCGCGCTGTAACTACTTATCGTAGGGAACAAGCCGCTTGGTTCGATGTTGCTGATATCGCTCCTTTTCAGCGTGCTCTCATACGTTTTACGCAGCAACTTCTGAGCATCACCCGCTTTTCCTGAGCCACGGTTGGCGCGTGGGCAATCGCGCCAACTTGTCGCTCCTGTCCACCGCTCTGGCGTTGACCCTCGTCGCGCCCGCCTCCCTGGCGCAGTCGCAGCTCCTCAACGCGTCGGCGCGCAGCGCACAGCTACGAACCGACTCCGTACAGATCTCTCACCACGCGCACGATCTTCAGGCGAATTTCGAGCATCGGCGGCGGCAGATGCTGCCGAGGTTCTACATTGGCAGCGCGGATCATTGCCTGATCGTCGGCCGATTCTGTGAGTGGCATCCCAACCTGAGCGACTATGTAGTGCCGGACGAGGGCAAGAACATAGTCCGCGCGCGGGCGGAATTGCTTCGTGAGCTCGAGAAGGCGTCCGCCGCCCTTCCGGGCGATGACTGGATCATCGGACAGCGTGTGCGCTATCTCACGGAGGGGCACGACACGTCAGCGGTGGATGTGGCGCGCTCGTGCCGGGCAACCAGGTGGTGGTGCGATGCGCTGCTCGGTCTCGCGCAACACGTGGGCGGCAACTACGCAGGGTCTGATAGCGCGTACGCCGCCGCGCTCGATGAAATGCCATCGACGACGCGTTGTCACTGGCTGAATCTGGCGCCCCTTCTCGATGACGACATCCGCGACACATACAAGAAGATGAGCTGTGGACAGCGAGAGGCGGCCGATGCGCGAATCTGGTGGGTCGCCGATCCGCTATACATGACGCCCGGCAATGAGCGGCGTACAGAGCATTTCTCGCGGGTTCTTCACACGGCGTTGCAGCAGGATGCGGAGAACACTTACGGCTCGAGCTGGGGTGGCGACCTCGCCGAATTGATTCTCCGCTTCGGCTGGGCGGAGAGGTGGACGCAGCAACCTTCGCAGAGCATGTATGCGGAATCGAAGCCCGCGATCACTGGTCACGAGCGTGAGCCGGGCTACCACTTTTTCCTCACGCTGCAGCCGCCGGACAGCCTGGCACTGATCGTCGATTCCCTGTTCGACATCTACCAGTTCCCGCCGCGTGAGCAGTACGCGCCGGTCTATGCCCGGGCGTTCGTGCGGCTCGACGCGCAGGTGGCGCGCTTTCGTCGCGGAGATTCCACGAAGGTCGTGGCCGCGTACGATGTAAGTGCCGACACGATTTTTGGCCGGAGGAAATTCGCGGCGGCGCTGATAGCCATGGGCGACGAAGCGACGGCTCCTTCGAAGGCAGAGCTGGCCGAGTCGCCGACAAAAAATGTCCTGACGGTATCGACGCCGTGGAAGGAGCAGCTTATCGGCGTCGAGCTGCTGGCGAACGACAGTGCCGGAGCAGCGCGCTGGAGATCCGGGTTCGCCGAGATCTCCCTCGACTCGGGGAAAATCAGCGTCTCGGATCTGCTCTTCGTCGATGGAGAGCCTTCCCTGCCCGGCGATCTGAACGAGGCGATCCCGCGCGCGCATGGCGGGACGACATTCAGCCACGACCAGAAAATCGGGTTGTTCTGGGAGATCTACGGAAAGACGCCAGCGGATAGCGCGCTTCCGATCTCCCTTACGATCACTCCAATAGACGCGGGCCTCTTGAGACGCGCTTTCCGCGCGCTGCGCATGGCACCCAAGACGACACCCCTCAACATCCGCTGGCAGGAGAATGGCGCGTCCGGAGTTTTGTCGGCGAGATCGGTACTACTCGATCTGTCACTCGTTCCCGCCGGGAAATACGCGGTGAAGCTCGAAGTCGGAAATAATCCGGCGGCGACGACGTCGCGCGTCATCGAGGTGAAGTAGCGGCGAGAGGAGTTGTCACTTTGTGCCCCGCGTCATACGAAAAGTATTCACATACCTGCGGCCGGCAACATCGACCAGCCAGATTTCGGCCAGCGTGGTATCGCCTGGAGTCGCGATTCTGTAGCTGAGTTTTCTCGACACGCCGGCGCTGTCCAAGAACAGCACCCAGCGAACAGGTAGAACCTCTCGAGGGCTGCCTTTTGGAAAGTACGAACTCAAAGCAGCAATGCCCGTCCACCCCTTCGGGCTGAGAGCACTACCAGGTTGAAGCTGGGCTGCTCCGGCTACGTTTTGCGAGCGTACGTTTTCAAGAAACGATCGTGCAAAGCTGTCATCCGCGGGAGCAGATGCCGAATCTTGTAGCTGTTCGACAGACCAGGCATATCGTTCCCGTTCCCGGGTGACAGTAACTGCTCCTTGTTCGCGCTGATCCACCAGACTGACTGACACAGAATCCAGCGGTCCGGCACCGGCATAACGATCTCGCGCAAACCTCGCGATGGATTTTGCCCATTCGAGATGCACAGAATCTGCTGAGGGAGGCGCATTGTAGATTTTCAGCGCGAGGTACCGGCCATCAGTAAAGGAAACATTGACTGGCACTCGAAACTCGGCTGAGACGTCCGTCGCGAGCGAAGCCACTCTCTGAATTGCTGGTGACCGAGAAAAAAGGAGGAGCGCGCCGATAGCGGCGACTGCGACGACGACGCCTCCGACAATCAACCATCCCAAATGTGAGGTGCGAGATACCCGAGATCCGATAACACCGTGTTGAATTCGATAGCGGAGTTTGAGGTATGCCGGAAACGTGAAAGGCNNGTTGGACCCCGAGGCGGTGAGAATCGTAGGCGGCCCAGATGGCGGTCGCACCGACGAGGACATAATAGGCGTTGAACGGCAGGATCCCGGATACATACGACGTTGCAGCGAGGAGCAATATTGTGAGCGGGATAGCGAATCTGAGTCGCACGATTGGACTAAGAGTGGGTGTGGGTCCAGCGATCGATTGCAAACTGCACCAGCATACTCGCGACCGCTGAGCCCTGGGTCAATCTTGATCTCTTGGTCCGANNGCGCTTGGAGGCCTCATCGAACCGAGCTACTTAGCTCCTTCAAGCGTAGGGAGATGAACCGCCGCTCCGGCTCGAGTGTGGCCAGCTCCAACGCGCGTTGGTAGGCTGTGATCGCCTCGCTCGTGCGCCCGAGTCGGCGGCAAAGATCGCCGCGCGCCGCATGGGCGAGGTGATACTCCGCCAGGTCTCCACGCACGAGAATCGCATCGACCAGCGAGAGCCCCGCCTCTGGTCCATCGCGCATCGTGATCGCGGCCGCGCGATTGAGCTCGATCACCGGAGACGGATCCGCTCTCAGCAACACGTCGTACAACCCGACGATCTGCGGCCAGTCCGTCGTGGCCGCCCTCGATGCCTCGGCGTGCACGGCCGCGATTGCTGCCTGGAGCGTGTAGGGCCCGAAGCGATGCGAGGCTAGAGCGCTCTCTACCAGCTCGACCCCTTCCTCGATCTGGGCGCGATTCCATAGCGAGCGATCCTGGTCCTCGAGGAGGATCATCTCGCCAGCAAGCGTCGTCCGCGACGAGTGCCTGGCTTCGTGGAGAAGCATGAGCGCCAGTAATCCCATCGCCTCCGGCTCCGGCAGCAGCTCCACGAGCAGCCGTCCGAGGCGGATTGCCTCGCCCGCCAGGTCCGCGCGCGTGAGCGACGCGCCACTCGAAGCGAGGTAGCCCTCATTGAAGACGAGGTAGATGACGTGCAGGACGCTGGCGAGGCGCGCGGCAAGATCGGATCGCGACGGTATCTCATACGGAATGCGCGCATCCCTGATTTTCCCTTTCGCCCTCACGATCCTTTGCGCCAGGGTAGGCGGTGGGGCGAGGAACGCATGTGCAACTTCTTCGGTCGTCAGGCCGCACACCTCGCGCAAGGTGAGCGAGATCTGCGCGTCCGGGCTGAGCGCCGGGTGGCAACATGTGAAGATGAGGCGAAGGCGGTCGTCCTCCACTCCTTCTTCGCTCGAGTCATGCATCTCCGTCGCCTGCAGGCGATCGAGAATCGCGCCGTCCGCCGATTCGAACCTCTCGCTCCTGCGCAGCCGGTCGATGGCCTTGAACCGTCCGGTGGAGATCAACCATGCGCGCGGGTTGGCGGGAATTCCCTTCTCTACCCATTGCTCCACCGCCGCCGCGAATGCGTCATGCAGGGCTTCCTCGGCCAGATCGAAATCGCCGAGCAGACGGATGAGGGTCGCGAGCACACGGCGCGATTCGGAGCGATAGATCGCATCCACCTGGTCGCGCACGTGCGCCGCAACGTCTTCCTCCATTCACTTACGCGTCCGACCGCTACGCGTTGCGCTCGACAATCGGACGCACCTCGATCGAGCCGGACCGGGCCGACGGAATGCGCGCTGCGACTTTGATCGCGTCGTTCAGATCCTTTGCCTCGATGAGGTAGTAGCCGCCCAGCTGTTCCTTCGTCTCGGCGTAGGGGCCATCGGTCGTCGAGACCTTGCCGTTGCGCGACCGCACGACGGTGGCCGTGTGGGTGGGTTGAAGCTGGTTGGCTCCCACGTATTGGCCGCTCTTCTTGATGCTGTCGCCAAAGGCCATGTATTCGCCCATGTACTTGTCCTGCACATCCTTGGGGAATTTCGCCCATTCCTTCTCGTTGTCGTAAATCAGGCACAGGTACTTCATCGTTCCTCCAATTGTTTGAAAGGGTTCTCGCTAATTAGTCGGGCGGGGATGGCCCAAATCGACACCGCCCAGCGAGATCGACCCTGTCAGAATTCCGTTTCTTGTTCGAGCGGCCCTTTCCGGAGCGTTCGGGATCGGCAAAACGCGAACCTGCACCCGGGTCGTTAATCTGACCGGCAGCTGGAGGGTGATCGTCTCACTTCCGCGGCGCACAATCAGCGGCAGAGTCGTAAGGGTCGTGCCGGCGTACCGAGCCCGCAAAGGCTCGAATGAATCGTCGTTCGAGATCGTGACATCGCCTATCGAGACGATTCTGTCGCCCACACGCGCACCTGCCGCCGCCGCCGCGCCGATCGGCGACAGCTGGGTGATGGAGACTCCGGTGCTGTCGGTGCTGGTCGAGATCCCCAGCCGCAGCTCACGGATCGTGTCGCTCTCGGAGCGCAATCCGGCGAGGCGCAGAACTGAATCAACCGGAAGCGGCTCGCGGCCATCGACGTAGCGTCGCGCAAATTCCGCAAAGGATTTGCCGCCGGCTGCGCGGGAAACCTCGGACCACCAATCGGCGCCCGTAAATCCTTTGCCGCGCTTGTACGTCGCGTCATAAAGGCGGCGCATCACGTTGTCGAGCGACATGTGGTTATCCCTCGCGTCGCGGATCATGATATCGAGCAGGAATCCCGTGAGACCGCCCTTGGGATAATAGAGTCCGCTGCTGCCATCGGTCGGATTGATCCAGGATCCCAGCGATGCATCGCTCACCGCCGTCGACGGTGCGCCGGCGATGGACGCGATCTCGTCGGCGATGAAATCGAAAAATTCCGTGCTGTCGTGGACCCCGCCCCGCACCAGCGCGAGAGCTCCGTAATAATCGGTGACACCTTCGCTCACCCACAGCCATGTCGTCGGTTGCGCGCCATCGTACCGGTAAGGAACCATGTCGGCGGGGCGTAGCCGCTTCACGTTCCAGGCGTGGAAGAATTCGTGCGAGTAGAGTCCGGGCAGATACGATGCATCGAGCTGACCCGTCGTGACTTCATCCACCTGCGAGCTGTGGTGCTCGAGACCGCCTCCGTTCACGAGTGTGTCAGACCGCTGGAAGATTGTGTAGTTGCGGAATGGCGCCTCGCCGAAGACCGCGATCTGCTCCGGGACAAATTTCTGAAGCCACGCGAAGGTCCGATCCCGCCTCGCCGTCGTCAGGCTCGCCGCGGGGTAGAATGCCAGACGAATCCATTTGCCGGCAATCTGAGTGCTGTCGATGGCAAACCGTCCGACGTAGAACGGCATGTCTGTCAGATCGTGATAGTTCCCTGCCGTGAAGCTGTTGGTGCCCGGCGCGGGATCCATCCCGGTCGCGATGCGCCACGATGCTTCCGTGCGGACCGAGACACGTGCGGGCCAATTGAATCCGCGGCCCGCGGGATAGAGAAAGAGGTTGGTGCCGTTGAAGAACGCGAAGTTGGGGGCGGTCCAGGCAACGGCGCGATCAACTGCATCAGCGAGATAGTTGAACGACACGCGCACTGTTCCGGCAGAGCGGGGTTTGATCTCCCATGTCTGGAAATCGAGCTTCCGCCAGTCGAGGGGAACGCCGTTGGACTGGGCAGAAAACTGTGACACCCGCCGGGCAAACCAGAGAAGTACGTAGTGTCCCGGTGACCACGCGGGAAGCGCAAGAATGACCGGCGTTGTTCCGGCAACGGTGAACGACATCGTTACCCCGAGCTGTCGTCGCCCGACCGCGGAAGAGTCCGCGGTTATCTCATAGCTGATGTCGCTGATAGGCGCAGATACTTTCTGCGACTGCGCAAGCGCTGGCTGAGCGATTCCAAGCGCGATAACGGCGATTCCAAGCGCGATAACGGCGAATCCAAGCTTGTGAAGCATTCATCCTCCAAAAGAAGCCGAACCTCTCGCCGGCAGCGAGGTATCATACGTTACCTTCCCTCACACTCAACCGAAACACACCAACGTGAAAAGTCTCGCGATATCGATCGCTTTTTCTTCCTTCTTCGTTTCCAGCTCAGTTACAGCGCAAACGACTCGACTGACGGCCGCTCCGGCTCGGCCCGAGCCGGGAGCAATCGTGCGCCTGACATTGAGGGCCCCAGTGTCACACGCCGATTCGATTGTGTCCGTTCACGGCACGCTGGCCGGTGAGCCACTTCACTTCATGTATTCGACAGCCGGAACATGGCATGCGATTGGAGGAGTGCCGGTCGACTCTGAAGGCAGCCTGGTCGGGAGCGCGACCATCGAGCGCGCGTCGGGAAAGACGGAGACCGCGCGCGTGCGCTTTGTGTTGCCGAAAGTGCCACCGCCGGTGGCTCAGCCGCTGGCCGTCGACAGCAGCTTCACCAAACCGCTCGACGCCGCGACAACCGCGCGCATCAACCGCGAAAATGAACGCGCCCGTGAGATCGGCCGGCGGGCGCACGACAGGCCTCCCATGTGGACCGCATCCTTCCTCAAGCCGCGTACATCGGTGATCACCAGCGAATTCGGATCGGGGCGACTCTTCAATGGCGCTCTCACTACGCGGCATCTGGGCGTCGATTTCAGGGGCGCCATGGGTGAGCCGGTGCGCGCGGCGAATCGCGGCGTCGTCGCACTCGTCGACAATTTCTTTCTGGCCGGCAATGTCGTCTACATCGATCACGGCGGCGGAGTCGTCACCGCGTATTTCCATCTGAGCAAGACGCTCGTCGCAGTCGGCGACACCGTGAAGCGAGGCCAGGAGATCGGGCTGGTGGGAAATACGGGACGTGTGACCGGCCCGCACCTGCACTGGGCGGCGCGCTACGGAGCCATCACCGTGAATCCGCTCGACCTCGTCGCGCTCGGCGGCCACTGGTACGTGAGCTCTACATCCCGCCCCTCAACAACATCCCGGACATCGGCAGCCCGATAGCAACGGTGCCACGTTCCTCGAGGGACTAGCGCGCGATCCACAGCGCCCGAGCGGAACAGCCTGATCAGTATTTCATCGTCGCCGGCTGAAACGTTCGCCAGCTGTGCCAGAATTCCTGCGACGCGCTCACGGGCTCCAGCGCTCCATTGGCCCCCTGGCCTGTAAACGCGTATGTAGCTCCGCCAGCGACGAGTGAATCGTGACGGATGGAAAAGTCTGTGGCAGCGCTCGGGCGCACGAACGCGAAGAAGCTGCTCTTGTCCGACGCGAGGGCAAGTACGATCGGCTTGCCGCCAAGCACATCGTTCACGACGTTTTCGCGGCGGAGCCGATTCCAGTCGTACGCCTTGCTCTGCCTATTCACTGTGATTCCCACAACCCACGACTTGTCGTGCCAGGAAGCCGTGTCGGTTCCAGTCAGCTTTTTCCGGCTCTTCCCCGTCTCAAAGTCGAAGTCCTTCGAGTAATTCGTCTCGAGCGAAGAGTCCGCCTGCATGATCAGGGAATTCGGATGCAACGCCAGCCACTCCGAGAGCTTGACTTGGCGGCTCGGGATTTCAGTCAGAATCTTCCCCTTGCTCGGTCCAACGATTGCCTCGCCGTTTGCCTGCCGCCACCAGCTGTGGGTCGTGGCATCCTCGAACATGGCGTTGAAGTGATCCATGCCCACGAGGCGGAATGACTCTGTGCGTCCGTTCACGACAGGACTGAAAACGCGACCCGTTCGGCAGACGGTGCAATAGCTCACCATCACCGGCTGCCCGGCAACTGTGTCGCGCACCTGGTGGTGATAGCCGATGAACTGGACCGGGAACGCGCGTGCCTGGCGCNNGATGCCGACGATGAGGCGCGCGGTATCCACTTTATTTCGATCGGCCGGCACCATGACCACCGACTTCGGTGCAATGAACATGGAATCGGCCGCCATCTGGAAGTTGAGGCCGTACACGATGACCGCCGCGACGACCAGCAGCGCCGGCACGGCAAATCTCTTCCGGCCGGGTGCACGCCACGCAGATGCCGCCCCCGCGACGATCATCGCCGCGAAAATTGCGCGGA
>PKVB01000016.1 GCA_003131365.1 Gemmatimonadota bacterium
ATCGGCACCTTGACCGCGAACGCCAGGAAAAACGCCCCGAACAGCCACAGGGTCGCTCGCTCCGTCAGGCTCCCCATTGCAAGCAGGTGATCGTAGCTGAAGTCGGGCGTCCCCGTCACGGTTTTCGCGTGCAGTCCGAGGTAGATGATGGCCACCAGCATCAGCAGCGATGGCAGAAAAGTGTAGATGAAGAATTTCATGCTCGCGTAGACGCGGCGTTCCCCACCCCAGATGCCGATGATGAAATACATCGGCACCAGCATCACGTCCCACATCACGTAGAAGAGGAAGAGGTCGCGCGCCAGGAACACTCCCAGCATGCCGGTGGTGAGAACGAGCAGCAGCGCGTAATAGCTGCGCACCTTGGTGCGGATACTCGTCCAGCTCCCGAGAACCGACAGCGGCATGATGAAGGTCGTCAACAACACCATCATCAGCGCGATTCCATCGACGCCCAGTGTGAAACGGACCCCCCAGGTCGGAATCCAGCCGATATCGATCGGTGCCTGCCACCCCGTGTCCGCCGGATTGAACGACCACCAGAGCCCGATCGAGACCACGAACTCGAGCACGAACAGCCAGAGCGCAACCTGGCGCGCGGCGGGGGTCTCCACGCCCGCGGCAGTCGCCGCCGGATCGCGGACCGGCAGCAGCAGCACGATCACGGCGCCGACGAGCGGGATCGCCAGCAGCGCGGGGAGCACCCAAAGGTTGTAGCCGATCGAGTCGAGAAAACTTGCCATTGATCAGTTCACCGAAGGGTGAATGCGCCAAGCATCACCAGCACTCCCACCACCAGAAACCACGCGTAGACCCCAACGTTCCCTGTCTGCAGGCGCGATCCCACCCAGCCAAAGCCGCGCGCGAGAGCAGCGCTTCCATTGACGAAGAATCCGTCGATCAGGCCATTGTCGATCACACGCCAGAGGAAGCTGCGCGACACCGCGTAGGTCGGCTCGACGATCGTTCTTTCGATGCCCTCGTCCACGTAATACTTGTGGGCCACGACCCCTTCGAACCCGTGCTCGGGCACGGCGTCTCGCTTGCGTGGGAGACGGTCGGGCTTGAGCCGCGCCATCGCGAGCACGATACCCGCCACGGCGATCACAACGGCGGCACCGATCAGCATTTGCTCAGTCACCGCGGGAGCCTGCGCGGCTCCCGCGGTGATGCGCGTTGTCGCTTCGCCAACCACTGGATCGAGCCAGTGCGCGAGAAGCTCCCGAGGACCCAACGGGATGATGTCGGTAACGACTTCAGGCAGATTGAGCCAGCCGCCAAAGACGGCCAGGATTCCGAGGACGACGAGCGGGCCGGTCATGATCCACGGCGCTTCGTGCAGAGCCTTCTCCTCTTCCGTTCCGGTGCGGGTCGGCCCGTGGAACGTGTAGAGCATCATCCGCGTCATGTAAACCGCGGTGAGAAATGCGGCTGCAAGGCCGATCGCGTAGATGATGTAAAGCAGCGTACTGCCCGGGATTCCGAGCCACGTGGCCGATGCGAGCGTCGACCCCTGCGCTCGCGCGAACACCGAGCCCAGAATCTCGTCCTTAGAAAAGAAGCCCGAAAACGGCGGTATCCCTGAGATCGCCAGTGTCGCGATCCACATCAGCACGCAGGTGACCGGCAGGTAGCGCTTGAGGCCACCCATGTTGCGCATGTCCTGCGCGTCCTCGGCGCTGTGGGTCTGGTGATACGCGGTGTGCATCGCGTGGATCACTGAGCCCGACCCGAGAAAAAGGAGAGCCTTGAAAAAGGCGTGCGTGACGAGGTGGAACATGCCCGACACGTAAGCGCCGACACCGACACCCACGAACATGTACCACAGCTGCGAGATCGTCGAATACCCCAGCACCTTCTTGATGTCCCACTGCTTGAGACCGATCGTCGCGGCGAAGATCGCGGTTACCGCGCCGACCACCGCGACCGTTAGCGATGCGACCGGCGAAAGCGAGAAGAGGAACGAGCTGCGCGCGATCAGATACACGCCGGCGGTCACCATTGTCGCCGCATGGATCAGCGCCGAGACGGGCGTCGGACCGGCCATCGCATCCGGCAGCCAGATATAGAGAGGAATCTGCGCGCTCTTACCCGTGCAGCCGAGGAACATGAACAGGCAGATTGTGGTGACGAGCGCACTGCCGGCCCCCAGATCTACTGCCTTCGCGCTCACGCCGGCGAAATCGAGGACGCCGATGTTCGCGAACAGCATGAACATGGCGACCAGCAAGCCGAAGTCTCCAATGCGGTTTACGATGAACGCTTTCTTCCCCGCGTCAGCGTTCGCCTTTTCGTTGAACCAGAAGCCGATCAGGAGATAGGAGCAGAGTCCCACCCCCTCCCATCCGACGAACAGCACCGGATAGTTGGCGCCAAGCACCAGCACCAGCATGAAGAACACGAACAGGTTGAGATACGAGAAGTATCTCGGGTAACTAGGATCGTCCCGCATGTAGCCGACGCTGAAGACGTGGATCAGCGCGCCGACCCCGGTGATCACAAGGATCATCACCATCGATAGTTGATCGAGCTGGAACGCCGCGTCGATTCGCAGATCGCCGACCGGCATCCAGCTGAAATAGCTCTGGATGAAAGCGGCGGCCGGCTGGGCGCTGGCCATCGCCTGCCAAATCCCGAGCGCGAGCAGGAATGAAAGTATGAGCACGCCGGGTCCGACGACGCTCACGACGCCGGACCAGCGATGCCGCTTCACCGCATGTTGGTCCTCGCCTTCTGCGCCGTGCTCCAAGTGCGCGCTCGCCGGCGCGTCGGCCGCGGCCCCGGAGTGATGATCACCTGCGGCCGTCGGGTCGGTCGGGCCGAAACGCGCGCCCGCGAGCGAAAGCAGCCCGTTGATCACGAATCCGGCGAGCGGCAGGATCGGCAGCAGCCACACCCACTCGGCGATGGTGCCGGAGAGCGGATGAACCTGCGAGGCTGCGGAAACCGCGGTCTGGAGCAGCATCAGCCCTTGAGCAGATTGATGTCCTTGAGATTGATCGTCTGCCTATGGCGGAAGATCGCGATGATGATGGCCAGCCCGACGGCCGCTTCGGCTGCCGAGACCGTCATCACGAATACGACGAACACCTGGCCCGCCGTTCCGTAAAAGCGAGAGAAGGCGACGAAGGTCAGATTGACCGCCGTCAGCATCAGCTCGACGCACATGAAGATGATGATCGCGTTCCGGTGAATCAGGACTCCGATCACACCGATGATGAAGAGCGCAGCTGTGAGGGCGAGGGACTCAGCGAGCACCGGCGGCCCTCCCCCTTCCGAGCACCACCGCTCCTGTTATTGCCACCAGCAGAAGGACGCTCGTCAGCTCGAACGCCAGCAGGTAGTCTTTGAAGAGCGGCTCCGCGATCATGCCAACGACGTTGAGCTTCTGGAGCTGCTGCTCGTTGAAATCGCGCGGTACGATCAGCTGTTCCGGAAGCTTAGTGCGGGCGATTACCATGATCTCGCTGAGGAGAGCAAGCCCGATCAGCCCGGCGGCGAGCTTCCACCCGGTGCCGCGCGCAGCCGCCAGCTCCGATGGATGCCCAAGATTCAGCAGCATGACCACGAACAGAAACACGACCATGATGGCGCCGGCGTACACCAGCACCTGCATGACGCCGACGAACTGCGCGTCGAGCATTACGTAGAGCGCGGCGAGGCTGAACATGGTATTGACCAGCCAGAGCGCCGCCGCCACCGGACTCTTGCGCGTCACGAAAGTCAGCGCCGATGCGAGCGCGATGACCCCGAAGAGATAGAAGAGAAAGACGTAGACGAGCGAGTAGTGCGGCTCCATCACTCGCCCTTGGGGTCTTCGGGATCCCACATCTCGCACACCGGGTGCGTCTGATCCATCAGGCGCTGCAGGTCGTATACGAAGCCTTCCCTGCTGTATTCGGAGTTCTCATAATGGCGCCCGACGTGGATCGCTTCCTCTGGACAGACCTCCTGGCAGAATCCGCAGAAGATGCAGCGGAACTCATCGATCTCGAACACGAGGGGATAGCGGTTCCCTTCCTCATCCTCGCCAGGCACCAGCTTGATGCAGTTCGCCGGACACACGGTTGGGCAAAGGCCGCAGGCGACGCACCGCGCCTTCCCGGTCTCCGTCGTCAGCATTCTGTGGGTGCCGCGCCAGCGCGGAGAGATCGGAGATTTCTCCTCTGGATATTGGGTCGTGACTCGGCCCTGGACGTCGAAAAGATGCTTGACCGTGAGCGCCATTCCCTTGAGGGTAG
>PKVB01000151.1:0-170 GCA_003131365.1 Gemmatimonadota bacterium
GAGCGGCTCGGGCAAGACGACGATCCTCAGGCTCCTCTACATGGATGACAAGCCGAGTCAGGGAGAAGTGTGGATCAACGGCGTCAGCTCGAAGACCGCCACCGGTCGCGAGATCTCACGGCTCCGGCGTCGTCTGGGAATAGTGTTTCAGGATTTCCGCCTGCTCGAGG
>PKVB01000151.1:191-23244 GCA_003131365.1 Gemmatimonadota bacterium
GGCGGCGAGCAGCAGCGCGTTGCGATAGCGCGCGCGCTCATCAATGATCCGTTCGTCCTCATCGCCGACGAGCCAACCGGAAACCTGGACGAGCGCGCGACGCGCAGCGTGTTCCAGCTGCTGCGCGACATCAATTCCTCAGGGACCGCGGTGATCATGGCGACGCACGACCTGGACCTCGTCCGCCGCTCCAACTATCGAACGATCGAGCTCAATCACGGCCGGGTCGTCTTCGACTCCTCCGAGTCTCCCGCATCCGAGAGACCGATCGAGGAGCCATGGGAAGTGCGCGAGACACCGCCCGACGCGACGGAGCACATCTAGATGCGCTCTGCCCGCGAAGCGCTGACCGCCTCCCGCCGCGCGCCGCTCCTCAGCGCGCTCGGCATCGTCACGATCGCGTTTTCGCTGTTCGCATTCGGGCTATTCGGTCTCGTCGCGATCAACATCCGAAAAGCACTGGATGAAGTAGAGGAACGGGTCGAGGTACGCGCCTTTCTGAGCGACAGCGCTGACATCGAAGCGGTCGCGGCGGCGATGAAGGACATCGGAGACTTCCCCGAGGTTCTGCGGATCGACTATGTGTCGAAAGAGAAAGCGCTCGAGCGCGCGCGGAAGGAGATGGGCGAGTTCGCTGACGTATTCGAGGCCGGCGTTCTTCCGGCATCCATTGAGGTGCATTTGCGGCCGGGCATGCGGAGCCCGGCGTCGGTGCGGTCCGTGGCCGATCGGATGAAGACCTACAGCTTCATCGACGACGTACGGTACGGCGAGGAGTGGGTGGAAAAGCTCTATCGCCTGCGGAATATCGCGACGGTTGCCGGAATCGCGCTCGGCGTCGCGTTCGCGGCGGTCGCGATCATCATCATCGGCGCCACGATCCGGATGACCGTGCTCGCGCGCGCGAAGGAGATTTCGATCATGCGCCTGGTAGGGGCGACGGACATGTTCATCCGCCTACCCTTCCTGATCGATGGGCTCGTGAAAGGCGTACTCGGCGGACTGCTGGCGCTGGTCTTCGTGTGGGTCGCGAACCGGGTCGTCAACGAGTACTTCATGCAGACGATTTTTTTCGATCGTCAGCTCATCTTCCTCGGCGTCGTCGGCGGCGCGGTGATGGGCGTGATCGGAAGTCTCTTCTCGGTGGGGAGACATTTACGCCGAATCTGAGCCGCACGTCGTACGCGATTGCCTTCTGCGCTCTGCTGTTCGCTTCGCTGTCGCGGGCTCAGCAGACCGAGAGCGCGGAAGCGCGGGTTAACGCACAGCGCGATGAGCTCGCCCGCATTCGCGCCGAGCGCGACGAGCTCGAGAAGAAAATGAGCGGGCTCCAGAACACAGCCCACGAGATCCGCGACGAAGTGAATCTTCTCGACAAGCAGCACGACGCGACCGCGCGCATGGTGAAGTCCCTCGACCAGCAGATGATCGCAATCACGGACGAGGTGCAGACGACGACCGACGACCTCCAGAAGTCGGAGCGCGAAGCCTCGATGAAGCGCACGGTGCTCCAGCGGCGGCTGATCGAGATCTACAAGCGGGGGCCGCTCTATTCCGCCGAGGTGCTGTTCTCAGCGCAGTCCGTGGGGCAGCTCGTCGCGCGGTACAAATATCTCCACCTGCTGGCCCTGAGAGACAAGGGCCTGGTTCACCGTCTCGACGATCTGCACTCCAAAATCGAATCGCAGCAGATACAACTGGTGCGGCTGCAGAACAGCGTGGCCGAGAATCGCTCGCAAAAGGAGCGCGAGGCGGCGCGTCTCGCGGATCTCGAGAAGGAGCAGGCGAAGAACCTCGTGCGAGTGCAGGAAGACACCAAGCGCACAAAGGCGCGTCTCGCGGAGCTGGAGAAGAGCGAGGCGCGACTGAACAACCTGATCGCGTCGTTCGAGGCAGAGCGTAGAAGGGCGAGTGGACGCGGAGCAGTGGCGCTGGCGCCGAGCTCGATCCGCACGACGGACATAGGCCGCCTGGATTGGCCGGTGAACGGAACGTTCCTCTACCGGTTTGGCCGGTTCGTGAATCCCAACAACACCACGACCCGCTGGAACGGAATCGGGATCAGCGCGCCCGTGGGCACGATGGTGAAATCGGTTTCCGCTGGAATGGTCGCTTATGCGGGACCGATGGGCACCTACGGCAACACCGTCATTCTCGAGCACGGTGGCGGTGATTACTCCGTGTACGGCTCGCTCGACAAGATCGCGGTCCGGAAAGGAACGCGCGTGATCAAGGGCCAGCCGCTCGGAACCGTAGGCGTCAGCGATCCCGCGCTGGGATCCCACCTCCACTTCGAGATCAGGCGCGGCGGGCCGGCAGTCGATCCAGCAGAATGGCTGCGTGCCGCGGCGCGATGATCCCCACGCGCTGAAGCAAAGCGACAGCAAGGCTGCCCCGCTCGGCGCCCACGTCTCGATAGCCGGCGGCACGAGCAAGGCTCCTCCGCGCGCGAAGGCGATAGGCGCGACGGCGATGCAGATCTTCACGAAGATGGCCAGCCGCTGGGCCGAGCGCGTGTGCGAGGAGGAAGAGTGCACGGCGTTTTTGACGGAGCTTGGCGACACGGGCGTTCGGGAGACCAACGCGCACGACAGCTACCTGATCAACCTCGCCTCCCCCGACTCGGTGCTGCGGCAGCGCTCGATCGATTCATTCATCGGTGAGCTCCAGCGATGCGCCGCTCTCGAGCTCAAGTTTCTGGTGTCGCATCCCGGGAACTTCATGGATGAAAGGTCGAGCGGGCTCGAGCGCAACGCCGAGGCAATCGGAATCGCCCTCGAGCGCGCGCCGGGAGAAACAATGCTCCTGATGGAAATGACTGCCGGTGCCGGGACGGTGCTGGGCTCCAGCTTCGAGGAGATGGCGAAGCTGATCGAGATGATCCCGCTACCCTACCGAAAGCGTGTCGGCGTGTGCGTCGATACCGCGCACATTTTCGCGGCCGGCTACGACATCGTGAACGACTACAACGGCGTCTGGGCTCGCTTCGACGACGTGATCGGGAGATCGCGCCTTCGTCTGATGCATCTCAATGACTCAAAGGTCCAGCTGGGATCGCGCAAGGATCGTCACGAGCTGATCGGCGAAGGCGCCATTGGCGAGGGCGCGTTCCGTAGCATCATGAACGACCCTCGGCTCGCGAGTGTCGGTAAGGTCATCGAGACTCCCAAGCTCGACGATGCTGAGACCACCGATCGTAGAATGCTAGAGCGGCTGCGGGGGTACGTTGACTGAAAGGCAAGTGCAACTGAAGTTTGTAAGTCTTTCTCTAAAGACAGCCTACAGAAGCGTTCCATGAAGCACGAGGAACGCAACCGAGAAGTAAATCACCAGCCCAGTTACATCGACCAACGTCGCGACGAACGGAGCCGACGCGCTGGCGGGATCGAAACCGATTCGTTTCAATAGAAACGGAAGCATCGATCCGGCCAGGGATCCGAAGGCGACGATTCCGACGAGCGAGAACCCGACGGCCACGGCCAGCGGCAAATAGTGCGGTCCGTAACTGAAGATGTGCAGATTCTGCCAGAGCACGATTCGGGTGAACCCGATCACGCCAAGGATGGAGCCCAGCACCAGTCCAGTGGGCAGCTCGCGGACGGCGATCCGCCACCAGTCGCGAAGCTTCAGCTCCTGAAGTGCGAGCGCTCGTATCACGAGCGAGGTCGCCTGAGAACCGGAATTACCGCCGGAGCTCATGACGAGAGGGATAAACATCGCGAGCACGGCAGCGTGCTCGATCTCACCCTGAAAGCGCTGCATCGCTGTCGCCGTCAGCATCTCGCTCAGGAACAGCGCGCACAGCCAACCAGCCCGCTTCTTGATCATCTCGACGAATCCGATTTCCATGTACGGCGCGTCGAGGGCCTCCATACCTCCGAACCGCTGGACGTCTTCGGTGGACTCTTCTACCAGCGCGTCAATCACGTCGTCAACCGTGACGATGCCGAGCATGCGCCGCTGATCGTCGACGACNNGAGATGAGACGAGCCGCTTCTTCGCGGTCCATATCCGCCGGGACTGTCAGCGGCGGTCTCCTGTTGCCGACGTCGAGCACGTTATCCTCGCGCTCGGCGGTCAGCAGCTCGCGTAGCGAGACGACGTGCACCAGCTCCTGCGTCGCGGGGTCAACGATGTAAATCGCGTACACGGTTTCCTTGCGGCCACCTACTTCTCGGATCAGCCGCAGGGCCTGCTCGACGCCCCAGTCCGATGGCACGCTGACGAATTCGGTGGTCATGATTCCGCCGGCCGTTTCCGGCGGATACTGAAGGAGCTTCTGGAGCGAGGCGCGAGTCGGCTCGCTCACAGTCGCCAGCAGGCGCGGCCGCTCTTCGCGAGGAACCTCCCTGAACAGATCCGCCTGCTGGTCGGCGGACATTGCCTCGATGAGCGGCCCGACCTTGCGCGGCTCGATGAGCTGGATGATCGCGCAGCGATGGCGAGTCAGCTCCGGCTCGTCGAACACCTGGACCGCGAGGTCGAACGGAAGTGCCGCCATCACCTTCGCTGCGGCTTCGGGTGGCAGCTCCCGCAAAGCCTCGGCTATATCAGGAGCGCGTAGCTCGCCGAGCGCTTCGCGGAGCTCCTCCGGATCGGTGTGTACGAGGTAGAGGAGCTGCGCTATCGTGTGTGCGGGGATCTCAATCATTTGAAGTGTTCGGCAGATGTTTGACTAAAGTGATCAGCAATAATTGACTAGTCGGCGTATTCACGCGTCAGGATGCTGCAACAAATCAATAATCAGGGCACACTTGGGCCCGGAGCATATCCCGGTTAGATTTTTTTCGAGCTTCACCACAAAGGAAACGACAGAGTGGGTAGACGCGTTTCGCGATTTGTACGCAGTTGGATCTTCGCCGCCGCCCTCGGGCAAGCAGTTTTGCCTGGCGTCGCCGGCATCATCGATGCATCGGCGGCAGGCGGCGTGGCGAGCGCCGCGGTGCGCCCGCACGCCGAAGATCACAGCACGCCGCGCTGCCCGCGTGTCCATCAGGAGGACACCTGCGCGCTCTGCCAGTTCGTCGCCGGTGCTCTAGCCACCTCGACGCCCCGGTCGGCTCCGCCGCTTCAACACACCAAACCCCTCCAGATAACCCGCTGTCTCCCGCTCTTCCCCGAGTGGCTGACTGACGGCGCACCAAGCCTCCCCCGGGCGCCACCCGCAAAGGCGTAATCCATCCGCGCACGCTGGAGCCGACGGCTCCAGCGGTGCCGCACCACAGGATCACGCGCGCCGATCACACGTGTATCGGCGCTCCAATGGCACCCTATATCGAGGCAATTCATGCTTTTCGCAATTCAACGCATCCATAATGCAGCTGCGCGCGCATCAGTCATCGCCGCGGCTGTGCTCGTATTCTCCTCCGGCGTCGCGGTCGCCGACCCCGTAAAGCCGGCCAATGCCGATATCACCGGGGTCGTTACTGATTCCGCGAGCGGCCAACCCCTGCCTTCGGCGGAAGTCAGCATCATGCAGGGCACGGAAGTAATCTCCAACGCGACCACTGACGCGTTCGGACGCTACACGGCCCACAACATCGCCCAGGGAACGTACACGGTAATGGCGCGCTTTCTTGGTTTCGGCCCGCAGTCCAGGACGGTCACCGTCGGCGACAGCGACGCGGACATCAGGGTCAATTTTGCTCTCTCCACGGTGGCAATAAGTCTCCAGGGCGTAACCGTCAACGCTTCCGTTCCACTCGCCGTCGATACGCGGACTGGAGATCAGCGGTTCAAGCAGGACCAGTATCATGGAGCGCCGACGAATACGACGTCGCAGATCCTCCAGCAATCCATCGCTGGAGCGGCTCGCGCTCCAACCGGTGAGGTCCACATTCGTGGCCAGCACGCGGAGTACACCTATTACGTCGATGGCGTACCCGTGCCCGCTGGGATATCCGGCAGTCTCAACGAATTGTTCGACCCATCGGTCGTGAACGAAATCGACTTCATAACCGGCGGTTGGGACGCCGAGTACGGAAACAAGAACGCCGCGGTCGTGAACATCACGACACGGATCCCTGCCGGCGGACTGCATTACAATCTCAGCGGATTTGCCGGAAACTACGCCACTTACGGTCAGGGGATCAGTGCCAGCACCAATGCCGGAAAGCTCGGATACTTCTTTTCCGGCTCGCATCAGTCCACGGACATGCGGAAGGAGCCGGTGATTCTCGATCCGACTACAAACGACGTCGAGAACTTCCACAATCACGGCGATGACTGGTACGGATTTGGAAAGATCCAGTTCACACCTGGGGCGAACGATGTCGTCAATCTGGACGCGAACCTCTCGCAGACGAAGTTCCAGGTTCCGTTCGACACAACCGGCAACACTCAGCTCGATGACAACCAGCGCGACGTCAACAGCTTCATCAATCTTGGCTGGAGACACCAATTTGCCGGTAGCGAATACGCTGGAGGTGGAAACGCCGCAAACGCGGGCCCGGCGGCGGAGCTGTTCCTTGGGTTGTTCTATCGGCACGGGGGTCTTCGCTACACCCCAGGCGTCAACGATCAACCGCAGTTCATCTTCTTTCCGGACACCGTTACGCCCTACAACATCAAAGAGGACAGGAACTTCAACGCGTACGGCGTGAAAGCGGACTATTCGATCCATCCTGCGCGGGAAATGGAAATCAAATTCGGAACGTTATCCAGCCTTACTCGTGGTCACGAGGATTTCAGCACGGTTGACGCCAGCGGCAATCCTGGACCCGCGTCCATTTCCGACCTGAAGGGTTGGGACGGCAGCGGATACGGGCAAATCGCCTGGTCCCCCGTCGAACAGTTCGAGATTCGGACGGGCATCCGCTATGACGCACACAACGCTCCTTTTGCCGGAACCCAGTCGCAATGGAGCCCGCGCGTGCGACTCAACTTTTACCCCAACTCGGCCAATACGCTGTATCTGTACTACGGCCGACTGTTTCTTCCGACCAACGTCGAGGACCTCCGCTCCGTCACCAGCGTTGCGCAGGGCGGTGTCGCGACCGTGCCGACGCTTCCCGAGCGCGATCATTTTTATGAGGCGGGATACATACACCGATTCCCGTTCGGCCTGGTTTCGAAATTCGCCGGGTATTACAAGCAAAGCTCGCCGGGCATCGACGACAACACCGTTCCGGGATCCAACATCGTGACGTCGGTCAACATCGCGAAGGTGAAAATCACCGGAATCGAGACGGTGCAGGAGATTCGCCCGCCCGGGCCGTTCTCTGCGTATCTCAACGTCGCGCTCAATCATGCTTACGGAAGCGGGCCCATAACGGGTGGCTTCTTCCCGACAGATGAGCCGACAGGTTTCTTCGATCTTGATCACGACCAGCGGCTGAGCATTCTTGGCTCGGCCACTTATTCGCTGCGCCAGGCATACGCAAGTCTCACCGGCACGTACGGATCGGGCCTCACCAACGGCGTTGATCCTGCCGATTGCAATTGCTCATATGGGACCAGTCTCCTCGATTTCAACAATGGTATCAAGGTGAAACCGAGCTTCATTCTGGGCGCCAGCACCGGGATTTCCCTGCCGTTCGGCCGCTCACTCATTCATCCCGAATTTTACGTGGACAACATTTTCAACAAGAAGTACCTGTTGAAGGGCGCGTTTTTTAGCGGAGCGTCAGTAGGAAGACCGCGTCAGTTCCAGCTCAGATTCAGCATCGCCCAATAGACGACGATGCGATGGTCCCTGACGCATCTGCTGATGGGGCCATCGCTCGCTCGTCGGGCGTTCGCACGATTCGAACGCCGTGCATTCAATCCTAAATCAGTCCGAGAGGTACCCCGATGAAGAAGCTTGCCCCAATCCTTCTGGCCTTTGCGATAGCATGTGGTGGAAGCGACGGCACCGCGCCTAAAACCCCACCCAGCGACATCAGCACCATGAACGTCGGCGAGGTTCGAGTACTCAATCCCTCCGACATTCCGAATGGGATCGATCTTCCATCCGGTTCGTCGGCCCGGGATTACGTCATAATCGTTGGAAATACGAATCCGACGATCGACGCCGTCGCACATTTTCTCGTGAAGGCCGACCGATCCGCGGGCGGTTCGGCAGACCTCTCGGCAAGCGCCGAGCTCAGCACCGCGCTGGAGCGCGCGAGTCAGACACTCAACGCGGTGACGCCTCCGCAGCAGGCGTTCGAGACACGGGTCCGCGCATTCGAGCGACAGAGTCTCTTGCTCCGCTCGAAATCGGCTCCGGTCGGAGCCACGAGATTCTCTCTCAATCGAAGCGTTCAGGCCGCGGCCGTGCCGGCGCCGGGAGATATTCTCAACCTCGATGTTCCTGACGGCAGCAGCAATGATCTCTGCAGCAACTACTTTCAGACCCAGGCCGTAGTCGCGTCGGTTAGTCGCCGCGCGATACTCGCGGTTGACACTCTGGATGGTCCGCCGACGCTTTTGTTCCCGCAGACAGTTCTGGACTCCATTACGCAGGAGTTCGACAACAACACGTTCGTTACCGACAGCTCGTACTTCGGCAATCCGACGGACATCGATGGCAATGGGCGAGTCATCCTGTTGTTCACGGGTGAGGTCAACAAGCTTACACCTCCAAACTCGATCGGCGGTTTTGTCGGCGGATACTTTTTCGCGGGGGACTATTTTCCGAAGACAGGGCCGGTCAATCAGTCGTGCGCCGAAAGCAACAATGCCGAGATCATGTATCTGCTGTCGCCCGATCCGACGGGGAAGTACGGCAACGTCCGTAGCGCGTCCTCGGTGCGCCAGGGAACGCGGGGAACGATCCCGCACGAGCTCGAACACCTGATCAACGCGGGCAACCGGTACTTCAACCCCGCCGCCACCGCTTTCGAGGACAACTGGCTCGACGAATCCCTAGCGCACATTGCGGAGGAAGCCGTTGGTCGTGTGTCCCGGGGATTTGGAGATCTCCAGACGCTGACGTTTCAGGACATGCTCCCCCCCGGGAATCAGGCTGCGCGTGATGACTTCAACGCTTTCTTTTTCCAGAACTTTGCGCGACTCGCGTACTGGATGGCGCGACCGGATACATCCTCCGGCATCAGCTCCAACTCGGACGCCAATCTCTCATCGAGCGGGGCGGATTGGGCGATCGGCCGGTACGCGGCCGACAACTATTCGAATGGCGACGTCCGCGGGTTCACGCGCAGACTTGCAGCCGGCCCCGACAACGGGATCAAGAATTTCACGACAGTTGCGGGCGCCTCGCTGGATACGCTGATGGCCGGCTGGCTCGTTTCGATGTATGCCGATCATCTTGGAATCGTCGGTCTCGACCCAAAGTTCCAGTACCGCTCGTATAATTTCCGGAATATAATGCCGCCGGTGGCGCAGTCGGTGCTCAGCACGGGCAGCGTTTATCCGTTATTGGTTTCGCCGGTCGGAAGCGGCTCCGACAATATCTCAGAGACGAACAAGTCCGGCAGCGGGAATTATTTCAGCTTGACGGTCGCCGCGAATGCGGGATCAAAGAATGTGAAGGTTCTCGACCCTGCTGGTGGGGACGTGACATATCCAGGGGCCCATATCTATGTGTTGCGAGTGCAGTAGAGTCGATAGGTCCTGACGCGATGGCCATAATGACCCGTTGGCCATTGTTGCTCGTGCTGCTCTCGCCGCCGCTCGCCCGGTCGGCGCAGGCGCAGGCAGAGTACAGAAATCTCGACGCGGGTTTCCCCGTCCGCATCGAGGACGCGACTGTAACCGAGCGCTATGCGTTCGATCTCGACCTCGCCAACATCCGCTTCGACGCTCTTTCCGGTAACAGGAAGCGCCTGCAGCTCGAGCCGCGGTTCTCCTATGGAATCCTGCCCTATACGGAGATGTGGCTGCGCGTCCCAGTCTACTACCGCGAAAGCACGATTACTCCCCGGAAAGGAATTGCGGGCGTAGGGGTGGGCGGAATGTATCAGTGGTCGTTCGAGAGTCTGCACCTTCCCGCTCTCGCGTTTGCCTCGGAGGCTTTCTTTCCGACCGGTCCCGGCGCTTTGCCGGCTGCCTATTCCTTCAAGACACTTTTCACCAAGAGCCTCTCGAGCACGCGGATTCACCTCAACGCGAGTCTGGCGTCCTTCGCGATTAGATCGGCGGTAGACTGCCGCGTCCTCCCCGGAGGCTCGGTCTGCGGAGGTCAAGGCGGACCATCTCTGCCCCCGATCGATGGTCCCTGCACGATCGGATCGGAGTCGGCGGTACCTCTGTCGCTTTCGTGCGCGGCCCCGGCACCGGCGGCAAACGAAACTGAGCTCGCGCAGGCCACGACGGACCGGTTGGTTACCCGCGCGCACTGGCTCGTTGGAATGGCGGCGGACAAAACTCTCCCCCTCAGGTCGATTGTTTTTGTGGCCGATGCGTTCGCCGAGCGATTCGAGGGCATCGGCAGGAGAACTGATTTGACCGCGGAGTTGGGAGCTCGCAAGCAGGTCAGTCCCGGAGTAGTCCTCGTTGGTGGCGTCGGTCGCCATTTCAGAGGCGCCAACCTGTCTACATTCCTCGTTCTGGGCGCGACGTATAGCCGGGCGCTTCAGGGCTTCTGGAGACGCTTCTGATGCAGCGGTTGTTCAGCAGATCCTGGGTAGTTGCCTCGGTTTCATTCGTAGTGGCTCTTGGCGTGCCACCAGGGAGTGCAGACGCGCAGCTTCAGCCGAATCCGCAGACATATCTCGCCGCGCCGTATAACTGGGCGTTTCGCGACCGCTTCCCCAATGTCGATGCGTTGTTCAATGCATTCGACTACGGGCACGCCATCCTCTATGAGACTCTGTGGCGGCAGCCGAACGCTCCTGCCTCGGTGCTGGACACCACCAGGTTCCAGTTCATCACGCGCAAGCTGCTGCGAAATCCGCCGAACGTTCCGCTCGACGAGAGCGCCATCGGTCCGAACTGGGTCAAGCTTGCGCCTGAAGTAGCTCAGATGTTCGAATGGGCGCACCTGTTCCACCGCCAGGTCTATGACGTCTGGTCGGACGACCGATTGAGTCCGGCTCAGAAGGACGTGCAGGTTGCTCGCCTCATGCGCTACTACGACTCGCGCGACGATCTCGCGTTCAGCTCCAAGCCGAAGAGCATGAATCTGATGGAGGGCCAGCCCTACTCTCTGGCCTTCCGGAAACGATTTCCAAAGTTCAACGGACTGATCTGGTCCTATCATTGGCTGCAGATGACGCTGTACGACGCCCTCCTAGCGTCATCGTCTCCCGCCGAGCGGAAGGAAAACGTCAGCGCCGTCGTCGCTCGCTTCTGGAGCCTGATCGATAGCGCGCCGGCGAGCCTGCCAAGCGTGATGCCCCAGTCGGCGGCAATCGCGCCGCGATTCACGGCGCGCTATCCCGAGGCGGCGATCATCTTCGACAACCTGCATTCACTGCACGATGTCGTGTCGGACATTCTTGCCGATACGACCGTTCCCCGGGGCGCGAAGCGCCGAATGATTCTCGAAGCAGCCGCGCGTTATCGCGACTCGACCAGCTCGATAACGAGCCTGGAAGAATGGAAATCGATGGCAGAGTCGATGGGCGTCGCGAACATGGGTGGCGTCGCGCCCGTTACAGGCGGAAACGAGCGTTGAGCCTCAGCTCCGGAAAGCAGCCTCGGCGCTAGACTTCCAGGTGATCGCCCTTCCTGGCGACCATCGCGTACAGGACCGGCATGAGGAGAACGCTGATGAGAAGACGGGAGAACAAGCCGCCCACGATCACCAGCGCGAACGGACGTTGCGAGTCCGAGCCGACGCCGCTGGACAGCGCGGCCGGCAACAAGCCCAAAGCCGCGACGAGAGCCGTCATCATGATCGGTCTGAGCCTGAGCAGTGCCGCCCGTCGAGTGGCGTCAATGATCCCCGCTCCCGCCAGACGCAGCTCGTTGGCGTACGAGATGTAAACCACCGCGGTTTGCACCGACACTCCGAATAGCGCAAGGAATCCGATTCCCGACGACACCGAGAGCGGTGTGCGGGTGATCGCGAGCGCGAGCAGTCCGCCGATCGGAGCCGAGACGATCACGCCCGCCACTGTGATAAAAGGGAACACGAAATTTCCATAGAGCCCGAAGAGAAGGACGAAAATCAGCACGAGCGTCAGCGGAAGGACTACGGCGAGCTGCTTCCTGGACGCGGTGTATTCTTCGTACTCCCCGCCCCAGATGATGCGGTACCCGCCCGGCAACACGACTTTCGACGCGACTTTCTTCTGCGCGTCCTGCACTGCGCTCGCGAGATCGCGCCCTTCAACGGAATATTGAACTCCGATATAACGGGAATTGTCCTGACGATAGATGAACGAGGCGCCACTCGAAATCTGAATCTCTGCGACCTCGCGGAGCGGAACCTGGCCGCCGGCCGGCGTCGAAATCAGAATATTCCCGATCTGTTCTGGCGTCTCACGAAACTGGGGCGCGAGCCGCACTACGAGGTCGAACAGTCGTTCTCCCTGCACCACCTGCGTCGCGGCAGCTCCTCCGACCGCGGCTTCGATCAGCCCGTTAACGTCCGCGACGTTCAATCCGTAATGCGCGATCTTGTTGCGATCGACGGCGACGGTGAGGCTGGGCTGTCCCAGCTCCTGCACCAGAGTGAGCTCCCGGATCCCAGCGACCCCCGAAAGCACGCGCTTGATCTCGCTTCCTTTCTGTTCGAGAACGTTGAGGTCCGGCCCGAATATCTTGACGTCGAGCGCGCTTTTGAGGCCAGTTTCAGCCTCGTCGACGGCATCCTCGGCGGGCTGCGTGTAGTTGAACGTCACGCCCGGAAATGCGGTGAGCTTCCGGTTTATCGCCTCAATGAGATCCGCTTTGGATCGGAACACGCCGTGCCATTCGCCGTAGGGCTTGAGGCCGACGTAGAACTCGGCGTTGAAGAAACCGGTTGGATCGGTGGCGTCGTCCGGCCGGCCGTGCTCCGATGCTACATCGGTAACCACGGGAAAGGAGCGCAGAATCGCCCGGATCTGCGGAACAATGCGCGACGACTCCTCGAAGGAGATCGTGTAGGGCATCGTCGCGCGCACCCACAAAGCGCCTTCGTCGAGGTGCGGCATGAACTCGGCACCGAGGCCCGCCGCGATGAGCATGGACACGATGAAGATTCCGATCGATCCGAACACAGTCTGCTTCCGGTGCGACAGCGCCCAATCGAGCGACCGCTCGTAGCGGGCGAGAATCCACTCGAAAGCGCGATTGCGTTTTTCCTTGACGCCGCCGCGAAGCACCCACGCCGCCAGCACCGGCATCACCGTAAGCGTGATGAGCAGCGCGCCGATGAGCGCAAAGATCGTGGTATCCGCCATCGGCCGGAACAACCGCCCCGACGGACCCGACAGCACGTAAATCGGCAGGAAACCCGCGACAATCACTGCAATCGCGTAGACAATTGGACGGTCGACCTCGCCCGCCGCATTCGCGATGACACCGCGAATCGATTCTCCGGGCTGCCGGTGAGCAAGCCGGCGATGGATGTTCTCCACCATCACGACCGCGCCATCCACGAGTATTCCGAAGTCGATGGCGCCAATCGAGAGAAGGTTGGCCGGGATGTGGCGAAGGTCGAGGCAGATGAACGCGAAGAAGAGCGAAAGAGGAATCGTCGCCGCGACGATCAGCCCGGAGCGGACGTCGTACAGAAAGAAGATCAGCACCACGATTACGAGCAGGATGCCGCGCAGGAGATTGTCCTCCACGGTGCGCGTCGTGAGGCTGATCAGATCGCTTCGGTCATAGAATGGCTTGACCTTCACATCCTTCGGCAGGATCGAGCGGTTCAGCTCGTCGGTTTTCGCCTGCACGGCCTTGAGGACCGTTTGCGCCTGCTCGCCAGTGCGCATCAGGATGACGCCTTCTACGGCGTCGTTGTTGTCGTTGAATCCGAATTGCCCGAGGCGCGGCGCACTCCCGATTACGACTTCTCCGACATCCTTCACCAGTACCGGAGTTCCGTTGTGGACCGCCAGCACGACTTTGCCGATGTCGTCGGGAGTTTCCAGACGACCAAGCCCGCGCACGTAATAGAATTGCCCACCCTCGGAGTAGAATCCGCCGCCGGCGTTGCCGTTGTTCGCGCCCAACGCAGCTGCGACGGCGGGAACGGAGAGTCCCGCTCCGGCTAGTCGCGTGGGATCAAGCACGACCTGATATTGCATAGTGAGGCCGCCGAGGGACGACATGTCCGCGACGCCCGGCACCGACTTGTATTGCTTCTCGAGGACCCAGTCCTGGATGATCTTCTGCTCCATCGGCGAGCGGTCCGGGCTCTCAACGACGTAGCGATAGACCAATCCCGATGGCGAGAAGAGCGGCGACACCCCCGGAGTTACATCCGGCGGGAGCGACAGATCGGGAAGCCTTTCGAATACCTGTTGGCGGGCGAAGTAGTTGTCGGTAGCGTCCCCAAAGGTCAGTCGAACACTCGAGAGGCCATACAGTGACACCGACCTCATCACCTTGAGGCCCGGCAGCCCGTTCATTTCGGTTTCGACCGGAACCGTGATGAGCCGCTCGACCTCCTCCGCGGCGTGGCCCGGCCACTGCGTGACGATTTCAACGCGCGGCGGGGAGATGTCGGGGTAGGCGTCGACCGGCAATCTGAAGAGCGACCACAAGCCGACGATGACGAGAGCAATCGTGAGAACCGTGACGAGGATCGGCTGCGCCAGCGCCGCCGTCACGATTCGATGAACGCTATTCGATTTTACCGCAACGGGCTGCCCATCCTTCGGATCCATTGGCGCGCTCACTGACTCTCCGCGAACTGAAGGAAGAGCGCGCCTTCCGTTACCACTTTGTCGCCGGCCGTAAGACCGGTCAGGACCTGGTAGCCATCGCCGACGCGTGGGCCGAGGGTGATCTGCCGCCTGTTGAATCCTCCCGCCGGGAGTGCCACGAACACGAACGGAAGATTCTCTTCGTTCCTGAGCACCGCGGAGGTCGGCACCAGGAATCCGGACTGCTGCGCATCCGCCTGGATCGCCACGCGCACGAACATGTCGCGTTTGAGAATGCCGCTCGGATTCGGCGCCACGATCCGCACCGCCGTTGCCTTGGTGTTCGGATCGACGAGATCAGCCACGTTGTCGACGACTCCGGGGATCGGATATTTTCCGGCGTCGGTGGATATCGTGGCGTTCGCGCCTTTGCGCACTGCCGCCAGATCCGACTCGAACACGTTCGCCGTCACCCACATCGACGACACATCCGCCACCGTGAAGGTCGGAGTCGTTCCCGCCTGCAGCAGCTGTCCGGGGTTGATCAGTTTTTCGACAACCGTGCCGCTTATCGGCGCGCGAATGACCGCTTCCACCGGCCCCACAGATTTCCCAGCCTGAATTGCCGCGATGGTCGCGGCATCGACCCCGAGCGCATGCAGCTGCTGGAGCGAAGCGTCGCGGTCGGCGGCGGCCGCCGCTGCATCCGTCTGTGCCTGTTCGACGTCGCGGTGGGCGATTGCATCAGTCTTGAACAATTCCTCGTCGAGCGCGGCGACCCGGGACAGCTGTCGGTACGACGATTCCGCCTTGCGAAAAGCGGCGACAGCCGCGGCAAAATCGGGTGATGACACCGTGGCGAGCGCGGACCCTCGAGCTACCTGAGCTCCAAGGGGAACCAGAATCCGCGACACCGGGCCTGACACCGGAGCCAGCACCTGCGTCGAGTGGTCGCCGTTGAACGCAACGGTCCCGGTCGTCGCTACAACCGGCCTGAAAACGGACAGCACTACGGGTATCACGTGGAGTCGGGCACGCTGCGCCGCGGGAATCGTGAACCCCGCACCGCTTGCTGAGGCGGCGCTGTCGGCGTCCGGCGGTTTGGCGTCGGTCCGCGCACAGGCGGTGATCGCGGTCGCGCCGACAACGAGACTCCGCAGCGCGTAACGTCCGCATTTGATCAGAACATCATTTCGCATTGGGGAGACCTTTAATGAATGGTGTCGAGCGGAACGCTCACCGCGCGCTCGAGCTCGTAGCGCGAGATGTTCGCCGCGGCGAGAGCGTCGGCGTATTGGCTCTCGGCGTCGAGCAGCGTCCGGCGCGCATCGAGCACCTCCAGCGCCGACGAGCCGCCGAGGGTATAGCTCGCGGATGCGGCGCGATAGGCCGCGCGCGCGGAAGGGAGAAGCTGGTCGCGGATAAAGACCGCCTGCTGAAGCGCGATGCGCGCGGTCGCGTAGGAGTCGCGAAGATCCTGCGTCACCGCCGCGCGGAGGTCGCGCTCCGACGCCGCGAGCTCCCGCTCGCGAAAGCTCGATTCAGCTATCTGGCCGCGAGTATGCTGCCAGAAAAAGATCGGGAGCGGGAATGCCAACCCGGTCGAGAAAAGCGCGGGATCAGGCAGGTTGTAGTCGCGGTTGACGCTGAGCGTGAGATCGGGCAACCAGAATTGCTTGGCCAGTGCCGTAGCGGCGCGCGCTCCCTGTCGCTGTGCCATTATCGACGCCAGCTCGGGGCGCGCCTCTAGACCGACTGCCACGAGTCGGTCGAGCGAGGGGAGGCTATCGGGTACGACAAGCGAATCGGTGGGCAGAACCGGGACTCCAATAGGCCGCCCTAGCAAGCGATCGAGAGCCGAACCCGCGTTCTGCACATCGAGAGCGTTGGTCAGCAGCTGATTTGAAGCCTGTGCGACCTCGACGGTGGCCTTGATTACATCCAGCTTCGCCGCCGTCCCCGCATTGAAGCGCGCCTCGGTCCTCTTGAGGAAATCGCGCGCCAGCGTTTCGGCATCTGTCAGGTCCGCGCGATGCTTGAGCGCGACGAGGAGCGAGTCATATGCCTCCGCGGTTTGCGCTGCCACGAGCTGGCGCTGCAGTTGATACGACAGCTCCGCGGATTGGACATCCGACTGCGCGATTTTTCCCTGGAGTCGCAGCTTGTTCGGAAAGGGAACGAGAACGCCGACACCGACATTCTTCTGGCCGGCGACGCCGGACCGGAAAATCCCCCGCTGCTGATCGAAAGACGCCGTCACGGCGGGATCCGGAATCGAAACCGCCTCTACTTTTCTGGCCTTTGCTTCCCCGATTTGGGCGCGGACGATCTCGAGCTGAGGGTTGTGCGCGAGCGCCAGCGCAATCGCTTCGCGACGCGACAGTCTTGCCGAATCGGGCCGCTGCGACGTTCCGAGCATCGATATGGAATCGGCTCGGGGCGTTTGAACGAGTTGTTGGGCTTGGAGCGCACCAGCGAAAAACGCCAGCGCGATCGTTGACCGAGTGAAATGCATGAGCTCCCCAGAGAATTTTGACTAACCACTGAACGACAGGTTCAGGATTCTCTGGGCGGTGCTCGGCAGGAGTTGAGGTGGTTTTGTGCGGCCGAGACGAAATCAGCGGAACTTTGAGCGATGACCAGGCACGATATGGCCCCACTCGGAACCGGCAGCGCAACGTGATTTACAGTAGCGTGAAACGACAGAGCGGCGCAGGCTGGACAGGTCGCTTCATTGTGCCCGCGATGCAAGTCGATGCCGCTCCGCTCGGTGTGCGACACGACACTCGACTCGTCGCGCGCCAGCGTGAGCGACGCGCCCGATAATCCGAGCTGCCCGGCAACGGCGAGGACCATTGCGAGCAAGCGCAGACGCCACACCGAGCCGCAAGGCACCGAGCGAGCAGGCTTCATCTGATCCTTAAGGTAGCGTTACGCGACAAAAAGGGTAGCACTCAACCGCCAGCCGCTGATTCATCGCGGCCGCGATAAATCGCGCCGAGCAGCGCCAGGCCGACGGCCAGCATAATCGTCGAGAGCACCTGACCCATCGACAGCGGTCCGACCACGAGTCCGAGCTGTGCGTCGGGCTGGCGCGTGAACTCGAGGGAGAATCGGGCGATTGCGTAGCCGACAAGAAAAAGTGCGGTCATGAGCCCGCGTCGATTGTAACCGCGTGCGCGTGCCAGGCCGTCGATCCACCAGAGTAGCGCACTTAATAGCACGCCTTCGGCAAATGCCTCATACAGCTGCGAGGGATGCCGCGGCACGTGCAAGGGATCCGCCGGAAAGATCATCGCCCAGGGAACGTTGGTGGGTCTACCGTATAACTCTCCATTGATGAAGTTGCCGAGCCGTCCAAAGAACAGTCCCGGCGCCCCGCACAGCGCCACCAGATCGGTTACTTCGAGGATCGAATGTCGATACCGTCGCGTGAAGATGACGATGGCCACCGTCATACCTGCGATTGCGCCATGGAACGACAGCCCGCCCCTCCAAACGGCAAATCCCTCCCACGGATGCGCGCTATACTCCGCCCGCCCGTAAACCAGGATGTACACGAGGCGAGCTCCGATCAGCATTCCCGCTACGAGATACCAGATCAGATTGTCGAGATCCGCGCTGCAGAGGCTGGAGCGACCGGTGTCAATGCGTCTTAGCACAAGACGGTAACCCAACACATATCCGACGACATACATCACACTGTACCATCGGATCGCGATTGGGCCAATCGAGACTATCGCGGGCGGTATTCGGGGATACGGAATCACCATGTCGGTCTGATGTACCCGCCTTGGAGTAAAGCGATTCACGTCTCAGAGATCGTGCTCGTTCACGAATGGCTCAGGCGTGCGGGTAGCGGCGCCCCAACGGCTTGTCGAGCGAACCTGGCGAGAGTGTCCAGCCTATCTCCCTTGCGAGGTAGCACTAAGCTCGCACACGTGGCATTTTTCCACGTTCAATGAATCGTGAAGATGCCCTCGACTACCACTCATCCGGGCGCCCCGGAAAGATCGCGGTAGTTCCGACCAAGCCCCTCAACAACCAGCGCGATCTCGCTCTCGCCTACTCTCCCGGAGTGGCGGTGCCCTGCCTCGAGATCAAGGCGACTCCGGACGACGTCTACAAGTACACCGCCAAGGGCAATCTCGTCGCGGTCGTCACCAACGGCACCGCCGTGCTCGGACTCGGCAACATTGGGGCGCTGGCGGCCAAGCCGGTGATGGAAGGCAAGGCAAATCTCTTCAAGCAGTTCGCCGATCTCGATGTGTTCGACCTCGAGGTCGGCTCCGAGAATCCCGAAGATGTAATCAGGTTCTGCCAGCTGCTCGAGCCAACCGTCGGCGGAATCAATCTCGAGGACATTAAAGCACCCGATTGCTTCTACATCGAGGAGACGCTGCGGAAGACGATGAAGATTCCCGTCTTCCACGACGACCAGCACGGCACGGCAATCATCTCCGGCGCTGCGCTGCTGAATGGGCTCGAATGTGTGGGTAAGAAAATCGAAAAGGTCCGCGTCGTCTTCTCCGGAGCGGGCGCAGCGGCCATATCGACCGCCGAGCACTATGTCAGGCTCGGAGTGCCTCGCGAGAACATACTCATGGCCGACCGGAGGGGCGTGATCTACGAGGGCCGGCCCGGTGAGATGGATCCGTACAAGGCAAAATTTGCGAACAAGACCAAAGCGCGGACGATTGCGGACGCCCTCGTCGGCGCGGACGTCTTTGTCGGACTCTCCGCCGCGGGCGCCATCACGGGCGAGATGGTCGCGAAGATGGCAAAGCGGCCAATCGTCTTTGCATTGGCCAATCCCGAGCCGGAGATTCTGCCGGAGCAGGTGCGCGCGGTACGCTCCGACGCGATCATCGCCACCGGCCGCAGCGACTTCCCCAATCAGGTCAACAACGTGCTCGGCTTTCCGTTCATCTTCCGCGGAGCGCTCGATGTGCGCGCGACGCAGGTGAACGAGGAGATGAAGATGGCGGCGACGCGCGCGCTGGCCGCGCTGGCGAAGGAAGACGTGCCCGATAGCGTATCGCGCCTGTACGGATTGCGTTCCGTAAAATTCGGTCCCGAATACCTGATCCCCTTCGCCTTCGATCCGCGCGTTTTGCTCTGGGTGGCGCCCGCGGTCGCCTGGGCAGCCGTCGCGAGTGGCGTGGCGAAAGAGATGATCGACCTCGAGCACTACCGCGAGCAGCTGGAAGCGCGGCTGGGCCGCGCCCGCGGAATCATGCGCGGGATCATCAATCGCGCGGTGCGCGACCCAAAGCGGATCGTGTTTCCCGAGGGCGAAGAGCCGAAGATCATTCGCGCCGCCCGGATGATCGTCGATGAGGGCATGGGCTCCCCGATTCTCCTCGGCCAACGCGCAAACATCGAGCGCGCCGCCGCCGAGGGACACATCTCGCTGCGTGATATCCTGATCGAGGACCCTGGCACTTCCGAGAGACGCGACAAGTACGCCGACTATCTGTGGAAGCGCCGCCAGCGCAAAGGACTCAGCCACGGCGAAGCGCATCAGCTCCTTTTCAACGGGAACTACTTCGGCTCCGTAATGGTTGCATGCGGCGATGCGGACGCGCGCCTCTCCGGAGTCGGCATGCACTATCCCGAGACCATTCGTCCCGCGCTCCAGGTCATCGGCCCGCATCCCAAGGCCGAGATCGTGAGCGGTCTCTACATGCTCGTCTTCGAGAAGCACGTTATCTTCTGTGGAGACACGACCGTCAACATCGATCCGACCGCCGAGCAGTTGGCGCAGATTGCTTACTCGGCGGGCCGGCTCGTCGAGACGTTCGGCATCACGCCCAAGATCGCGATGCTGTCGTTCTCCAATTTCGGGTCCGTGCGCCATCCGGAAGCGGAGAAGGTCGCGAGAGCTGTCGCGATTCTGAGGAAACGCGACCCCGCGCTCGTCGTCGACGGCGAGATGCAGGCGGACACGGCGATGGACGAAAACATCCTCCGCGTAGCGTATCCATTCAGCATGCTGAAGGAGCGGGCGAACGTGCTGATATTCCCGAACCTGAGCGCCGGGAACATCGCGTACAAGCTCCTCCACCATCTGGGTGGCGCCACGAAAATCGGACCGATCCTGCTGGGTATGAATCTTCCCGTGCACGTGCTGGAGCAGGGCGCCGACGTTCAGGATATCGTGAACATGGCTGCCGTCGCGGTGATTGACGCGCAACAGCGGGCCAGCGAGAGGAAGGACAAGTAATGGCAACGGAAATGAAACCGCGGCGCAAGCAGATGGCGCGCGAGAGCAGCATTGGCTTGAGCAGGCAAGGACTCAACCCGCGCGGCGACGTGCATTGGAATTTGATTGCGCCCGAGCTTTTTCAGGCGGCGGCGCGGCGTAGCGAGGGCGAATTTGCGGACATGGGTCCATTCGTCGCGGTCACCACCCCTCACACGGGACGCTCTCCGAACGACAAGTTCGTCGTAAAGGAGCCGAGCTCGGAGAAGGATGTCGACTGGGGCAAGGTCAATCAGCCGCTGACGGTCGAGAAATATCAGCTGCTGCTCGACGACGTCCGCAAATACCTGAATGAGTCCTCCGAGCTGTTCGTCGAGGATCTCTATTGTGGCGCCGATCCGTCATATCGGTTGTCCGTGCGCTACGTGTCGCCCAGCGCGTGGCACATGGCGTTCGTGCGCAACATGTTCATCCGCCCCGAGCTGAGCGACCTGCCGACCTTCGATCCGAACTTCACGGTTCTCCACGCACCGGAGTTCCATGGCGATCCCGCGCGGCACGGGATACGGTCCAGCACGTTCATCGTGCTCAACCTGGCTGAGCGAACGATTTTGATTGGCGGCACGCTTTACGCCGGCGAGCTGAAGAAGGCGATGTTCACGGTCATGAACTATCTGCTTCCGCGCGAAGGAGTGCTCTCCATGCACTGCTCCGCCAATGTTGGGAAGGCGGGTGACACGGCGTTGTTCTTCGGTCTTTCTGGAACCGGCAAGACGACGCTATCCGCCGCTCCCAATCGGGGCCTCATCGGCGACGATGAGCATGGATGGTCGGACAACGGGGTTTTCAACTTCGAGGGTGGCTGCTACGCGAAGGTGATCAACCTCTCACCGGAGAGCGAGCCCGACATCTACCGGACGACGCAGATGTTCGGCACGGTGCTCGAGAACGTCGTGCTCGATCCGGCTACCAAGAAGGTGCGGTTTGCTGATCAGTCCATCACGGAGAATACGCGAGCTTCCTATCCGCTCGACTACATAAGGCACCACGTCGAGGGCGGGCGCGGCGGGCACCCGAAGAACGTTGTCTTCCTGACAGCGGATGCGTTCGGCGTGCTGCCTCCGATTGCCAGGCTGACTCCACACCAGGCGATGTACTACTTCCTGTCGGGCTACACGGCGAAGGTGGCGGGAACGGAACGCGGGGTAAAGGAGCCGCAGCCGACGTTCAGCGCGTGCTTCGGCGCGGCCTTTCTTGTCTGGCATGCGACCAAGTACGCGCGGATGCTGGGGGAGCTACTTCGCAAGCACGAATCCAAGGTCTGGCTGATAAACACCGGCTGGAGCGGCGGACCGTACGGGACGGGCAAGCGTATCGATCTCGAGTACACGCGCGCGATCGTGAATGCCGCGCTCGCGGGCGAGCTCGACAAGGTGAAGACGCAAACTGATCCCATCTTTGGCCTGGCGATTCCCACCGAGATCAAAGGCGTTCCCGCGAAAGTCCTCAATCCGCGCGAGACCTGGCCCGATCCTGCCGCGTACGACGCGCAAGCAAAGAGGCTCGCGGGGATGTTCCGCGAGAACTTCGACAAGTTCGGGAGCGTGGACGCGGCGACGAAGAACGCCGGCCCGAAGGGCTGACGCCAACCCAGCGCGAGAGACGGGGCGTGCGCTTCGAGATTCTGCGCGACCCAGTCTGGAACAACATTCGTGTCGACGAGCTGACGCTCACGCTCGTCGACACCGAAGTCTTTCAGCGTCTCAGGTACGTGCGCCAGCTCGGGTGGACTTACCTCGTCTACCCCGGCGCGACCCACTCGCGATTCGAGCACGCACTTGGCACGCATCACCTCTCGCGCCGCACCCTGGCGCTCCTTTGCGAAGCCGAAGACACGTCGATTGGTGAAGCCGACCAGGCGATAGTCAGGTCGGCTGCGCTCCTCCACGACGTGGGACACTACCCGTTCTCCCACGCGCTGGAAGAGATTGGAGCTCTCCACCACGAGGACGTGGCGCGCCCCCTTATCACCGAGGGAAGCATCGCGACGATTCTCTCCGCGCAGCTCGGTAAAGACGCACCGCTCAAAATTTTCGACCTCATTCGCGGCCGCAGCGAGAGTCCTTTGCAGGGGCTGATCTCCGGCTCGCTCGATCTCGACAAG
>PKVB01000182.1 GCA_003131365.1 Gemmatimonadota bacterium
GGCAGCGGGCGGCAGCGTAGTTAAAATCCTCTACTTGCCCGTATCCGCGTCGGGTGCCCGATTGTGCAGGTTCATCGCCCTTTCGACGCCCTCGCGCAACCACGTCTCCGCCGTGGCTGTGAGTTGCGGCATCAATGCCAGAATATCTTCCCGTTCATCGCGCGCGAACGGCGACAGCACGAAGTCGGCGAGATCCTTGTAGATCCCCTTCCGCTCCTCGCTAGGGCCAACTCCGATTCGGAGTCGGGCGTACTCCTGCGTGCCGAGCGCGTGCTCCACGCTTTTCAGGCCATTGTGTCCGCCGGCGCTTCCTCGTGGGCGTAGCCTGATGCGCCCGACGGGCAGCTGCACCTCGTCCACCACGATCAGGAGATCCTTCGCGGCACTCCAGAACGGGCGGCGAACGTAATTCTTCAACGCCTGCCCGCTCAGGTTCATGAACGTCTGCGGTTTCACCAGCCTCACTTTCACGCCGCCAACGACGCCGTTCGCGACGTGCGACTCGCCGTCCTTCTTCCAGCCGTCAAAACGCCAAACGTCGGCGAGGTGGTCGATCAACCACCAGCCGACGTTGTGACGTGTCGCGGCGTACTCGCGGCCCGGATTCCCGAGACCGACTATGACCTTCAAGGGTTATCCAATAGCGGAGCCAAATCGCCGTATATGAACGTGAGGTCGTATTACTTCTTGCCGGGCGACTCTCCGCCCTTCTTGCCAGGCGACTCTCCGCCGCCCTCACCCTCTTCCTCTTCACCCGGGCCCTTGCCGATGACTTCGGGCTCGGCCACTCCTTCTGCGGCACCTTCAACGGCCTCGACAGCCGGGGCCTCCTCGATCACCGCGCGCGGCGCGGCAAGAACCGCGACCGAAGTCTCGGGATCGTCGAGAACCTTGACGCTCGCGGGAAGCTTGATGTCGCTGACGTGGAGCGAATCACCGATCACCATGTTGGTGACGTCGAGCTCGGCGTGATCGGGGATGTCCGACGGATCGACCTCGATCTCCAGCTCACGGAGCGTCTGGTCGAGAACTCCGCCCTCGAGCCGCACGCCTTCCGGAATTCCGTTCAGGACGATCGGAATGTTGACGGTGACCTTCTCGCCGGCGACGAGCGCCTGGAAATCAACGTGAAGGATCTGTCGCTTGATCGGATGGCGCTGGATCTCGCGAATGAGTGTCTTCGCGGTCTGTCCACCGACCGTCACTTCGATGACGGTGCTCTCGGCCTGAATGTGCCCGAGCATCTTGTCGAGATCACGCGCGTTGAGCGAGAGCGACAGGGGATCGCGTCCGTGTCCGTAGATCACCGCGGGGACCTGTCCCTGGCGGCGAAGAGAACGGGCGGCGCCCTTTCCTGAAATGTCGCGAGCTGTCGCGTTAAATGAGACTACTGCCATGATTAGTTCTTCCCTATGGGCGTGAACAACTTGTGTAACGCCCATTCGATAAAGTCCAAAACCGCTGCCGCGAACTCTTTCGCGACTTTCCCGATTACTTCCGCCATTTCACTCTATCCTTCGAACAGCGAGCTCACCGACTGCTCGCTGTGTATGTAGCGAATCGCCTTCGCCAGCAGATCGCCAACCGACAACACACACAGCGTCGGGAATCTCTTCGCCTTCGGAATCATGACGGTATCGGTTACCGTCACTTCCTTGATCGGCGCCTTCGAGAGTCTCTCCACTGATTGTCCCGAAAGAAGGGCGTGCGTGGCACAAACGTAAATGTCGCGCGCGCCCAGATCCTTCAGAGCCATTGCCGCTTCGGACACCGTGCCCGCGGTGTCGATCATGTCGTCCGCGAGCAAGCAGTCCCTTCCTTCGACTTCACCGACGACGTTGACGACTTCCGATACATTCGCCTTCGGCCGTCTCTTGTCGATGATTGCGAGCGAGCCGTTGAGTCGTTTTGCGAACCCTCGGGCCATCTTGGCCGAGCCTACATCCGGCGCGACGACGACGAGCTCGTGCAAATCCTTTTTTCTGTAATGCGAAACGAACACCGGCGCCGCGTACAGGTGATCCACCGGAACATCGAAGAACCCCTGCAGCTGGTGCTGATGAAAGTCCAATCCAAGAACTCGGTTTGCACCAGCTGTGACGATCATGTTCGCCAGCAGCTTGGCGCCTATCGCTACTCTTGGCTGGTCCTTTCGGTCCTGCCGCGAATATCCGTAGTAGGGCATCACGCACGTGATACGTGCCGCCGATGCCCGGCGCGCCGCGTCGATCAGGAGCAACAGCTCCATGATGTTGTCGGCCGGCGGATTTGTCGGCTGCACGATGAAGACGTCGTTCCCTCTGACGTTCTCGTCGATGCGGACGAAAATCTCGCCGTCGGCGAAGCGGTTGACCGTCGTCTTGCAGAACGGAACATCCAGCATTCGCGCTATCTCACCGCACAGATCCGGATTCCCGGGCCCGGCGATGAGCTTGAAGCCATGAGCGGGTACGGATAGTCCGTCCATGCAGCCTTACAAGTTAAGTGGGCAAGGGACCTGGATCAATTGCCCCTGGTGGATTCGAACCACCATTACCGGATCCAAAGACCGATGTCCTGCCATTGGACGAAGGGGCAGCGGAAAGCGAAAGCTAGTCCAGAAGCTCCACAGGGACAACGCTCTCGGCTGTGCGGGTTACGATGACTTTCGTTCCCTCCGGAACTTGCAGCGGAGGAAGATCCGCCCTGCCCTCAACCTGACGCGTCTTGATGCCTGGCACCTTGAACACGGTCGACCCCGATCCGCTCATCCTATAGAAGAGTCCGTGCCGGTCGCCGCGCGCCAGCAGCGCATCGATCGCGGGAAATCGGGGTCTCACCACCGCCTCGAAATCGTTGACCGACCGCTTCGCCGCCGACTCCCAGTCGCCGAACATTTCGGCGGTGAGCTCCGGCACCGCGCGCGGGCGCGCCGTGTGCGACGCGTCCAGGAGCGCGTACGCCTCGCCTGTATCGATGGCGAAGGGCGGAAAAAAAAGCTGGACATCTCTCGACGGCAGCGCCGCGAGCTCCAGGAGCTGTTCTCCGCGCCCCCACGCAAGTGCCATCACGAAATCGCTGGCGAGGAATGGAACGTCCGATCCGAGACGGCTCGCCAGGGCCCGGAGCGCGTCGGCCTTGAGAGGATTCGGGGAAAGCGCGTTCAGAATGCGCAGTACCGCCGCGGCATCGGCGCTCCCGCCACCTAGCCCGCCGCCTATTGGAATCCGCTTCTTGATCACGATCTCGAACCCGCCCGGCCAGTCCGCTTCCTCGGCGTAAAGCTCAGCGGCCCGATAGGCGAGATTTTGTTCCTGCGGCTGATCGCGCATCACGCCGCAGCGGAGTGTGCGCGCTTTCGTCCTGATGTGCAGTCGCACGTCGTCTCCCAGATCGAGCCTCAGAAACACGGTCTCGATCGAGTGAAAACCGTCCGGTTCCTTGTTGAGAACCCGCAGCGAGAGATTGATCTTCGCCTGCGCGAGAGTTCTTCCGCCTCGCCCGATCATGCCGTCGCGTCCGGCGCCGGCTGGAGATCGCGAAGCTTCACGCCGAGGCGCGCGAAGTAGTAGGCTCCGATCACCGTGATCGGGATGAAGGAGAAGAGGTGATATCCGATCGCCCACGTCGCTGCCTGTTGCTGGCCAATTCCGTAGACCGAGAGGCCCTGCACGGACATGTACTCGAACACCCCAAAAAACCCGGGAAGCGCCGGCACCGCGGTGCCTAGGGCGATGAATGCCTGGAGAAAGAGTGCGGCAGATAACGGCGCGGTGATGCCCACCGCTTTGAATGAAAGCCAGAAGCCGAGCGCGTTGAGCAGCCAGTGCGCGAGCGTCCATCCGAACACCGCCGCGAACCGCCCCGGACTCCGCAGCACGCTCAGCCCATTCACGAAGGTCTCGAGCACTTTGCGTCCCCGCTGTTCAGTGGCCGGCGAGACCCGCCGCGCGAAAAGCTCGAACAGCCGAAGAAGGTGCTGCGGGAAGAAAACGAGAGCGTAGAGCGCGAGGAGCAGGAGGACGACGACCGCGCCCGCTCCGGTTGCGAATGAGCTGAGTGGCCGACCCGCCAGCGTCGCGACGCCGGAGAGTGCTGGATCGAGCAACGCTATCGCCGCGAGGAGCAGCAGCACGATCGCATCGAAGAGGCGATCAACCGCCAGGGAGGCGAGCGATGTGGCGAACGGCAGCGGTGCTTCCTTCGTCAGCGCGTACGCTCTCGCAATCTCGCCGGCGCGGGCGGGCACTACGTTGTTCACCATCATACCCACCGCCGTCGCGCGCCAGAGCGGGCCGAAGGGAAGCTTGCCGGCCACGGGCTCGAGAATCGTCTGCCACCTGCGCGCGCGTAAAGCGAAGATCGCCGTCGCGCAGAACATCGCCGCGGCGAAGAGCAGGGGATCAGCTTCCGATAGTCTGTGCGCTACATCAGTGGGTGAGATTCCGTGGAGCGTCCAGTAGATGAGCGCGGCGCTCAGCACTGCTCCGAGTGCGGCGCGCCATCCGGGTCGCAACGGCTACTCTGCTGCCGCGAGCTCTACCAGATCAACGAGCTCGTCCACGAGCGCGCGTGTCGGCGGAGTTCCACTCTTCTTGAGGGCGCGGCGAATCTCGGCGGCGCGCTCGATGGCGCTCTGTCCGCGGTAGAGCAGCTGTTGAATCGGGACGAGGTCGGTCGCCGTGGGCTGCGGTCCCGAGTGGCGGGTATCGAGCCCGCGCATCGTCGCCAGGCTCGAGTTCAACACATCCCGCAGCTCCTGGCCGCGGGGCGGAGTCCGGGGCGGTGGCGGCGGCACTTCGCGCGAGGGAGTCGGGACGCGCTTCACTTCAGGAGACAGAGTGCCCGGGCCGATGCCGCCACTCTGCTCACGGAGCTGCTGCTCGTAGTGCGTCTTTGGGTTCGGAGCGACGTAGATGATGTGCTGACCGTCGTCGTTGAAAAAAAGCTGCGAGATGGGGATGATCAAATCTTCCGTCTGCTCCTTCCGTGCGGGCGCGAACCGCGCCAGGCGCCGCAGACTTTCCTCTACTCGCACATCCTGATCGACGCCCCAGCTCCGCACCGATCTCACCAGCAGCTTCAGGTCCTCGATCACGCCGATGAGCGCGCGCTGGAGCTCGGGCTCCCACGTGGTCGCCCCATGGACGACGCCCGAGCCGATTCGCTCGACCGTCATCGCCACCTGAACGATCCCACCCGCCTTTGCCATCGTCGCACTGCCGCGCAGTCCGCGCGCCGCGGCGGCGAATTGCGTCGCATCGGAAGGCTCCATCGCTTTTTTCGCGGCCAGCGACTCCAGACGCGTGAGATACTCACTCGCCTCGAGAGAAAAGAAATCCAGCAGCCGGCCCGGCATCGTCATCAGCGCATTCTCCAGATCACATCCGAAAGGTGAGCGGTTTGGCGCTCACAGTCAAAGCTCAACCCTTTATGACGACCGAGCAGCGAGCATGGCTTCGCGCATCTCCTTCACCGCCCTGTCCAGGCCGATGAACACGGCTCTGCTGATGATCGAGTGGCCAATGTTCAGCTCTTCGATTTCGGGAATCGCCGCGACGGGTCCGACGTTCTTCACCGTGAGGCCGTGGCCCGCGTGCACCGCGAGCCCCAGATCCGCTGCTCTCCGCGAGGAATCGCGAAGCGCGCCGATCGTCTTCTCCGATTCGGGATGGTGCGAATATGTCCCCGTATGCAGCTCGATCGCCGGGACGCCGAGCTTCTTCGATTGCTCGACTGCGGCCCGGGTGGGATCGATGAAAAGGCTGACGCGAATGCCGGCGTCGGTGAGCACGTCGATGGCGTTTCTGATGCGCGACGGCTCACTGATGATGTCGAGTCCGCCTTCGGTCGTGACTTCTTCCCGTCGCTCCGGCACCAGCGTCACCTGCTCCGGCTTGATGCGACGCGCCAGCTCCAGCATCTCGGGGACGCACGCCATCTCGAGATTGAAATACGTGTGAACTCTTTTCTTCAATCCCTGGATGTCTGCGTCCTGAATGTGGCGTCGGTCTTCGCGCAGATGCGCGGTGATGCCGTGCGCGCCCGCCGCCTCGCACACGAGCGCGGCGGCGACCGGATCAGGTCCGCCAAATCCGCGACCGCGATAACGCGCCTCGCGCAAGGTGGCGACGA
>PKVB01000074.1 GCA_003131365.1 Gemmatimonadota bacterium
CCGTCTTCGGATTCTTCGGGTCCATCGACATCATCGAGCAGCCGGTCGACGGATTCGATCCTTTCAGAACCTTCGTCCACGTCTGTCCGCCGTTGGTCGTCTTGTAGACTCCGCGGTCCTCGCTGTCGCTCCAAAGCTTTCCCGGCGCGCAGGCGTAGACAGTGTTGGGGTCGGAGGGGTCGATCAGAATCTTCGCGATGCGCTCCGATTCCCTGAGCCCCATGTTGGTCCAGTTGTCGCCGCCGNNCGTCGGTCGATTTGTAGATACCGTCCCCGATCGAGACGCTGTTCCGTGTCCACGATTCGCCGGTGCCGACCCAGATGACCTTCGGATTGGTCGGGTCGATGGCGATCGCCCCGATTGACTGCACCGGCTCTTTGTCGAAAACCGGCTTGTAGGTCGTGCCGCCGTTCTCGGATTTCCAGACGCCACCGCTCGCGGCGCCGATGTAAACGGTCAGACGATTCCCTTCGTGGACAGCGGTGAGCGCGGAGATCCGTCCGCTCATTGCCGCGGATCCGATGTTGCGCGCGCCGAGACCAGAGATCGTCTCGGAATCAACCTTGGCGCCGCCTGCTTGCGGCAGCTGGGCCAGAGCGCCGGTGCCGGCCGCCACGAGCAGAGTCATTCCGCAATAGGCGGATTTAAAGATTCCAGTCATCAGAAGGACCCTCCGCCGGCGGGGGATTTCGGCCTGCTATAGCGCGCGCTGTCTATCGGAACATTGAACTCGATCTTGTTGATGGTGATTTTCTGCGACCCGGAGCTTCCCTTCCGCCGCGATTCCATTGAGAATGGCAGGTACCAACCGCCGACCTGTTTGTAATCTCCCAGCGTCGTTTCGGTCTCCTGCGGAGTGCCGCGAATGATTCGCTTGGTGTCGAACTTGATTGGCACGTAGGAATCCGTGTCCATGTAGTAGTAGCGCGTGTCGCCGCTCTTGAGCGTGACTTTCAGCTTGTAGACGTCGGTGCCCTCGACCTGGTCCATGCCTACGAGCTCGACCTTGTTGCCCTTCTCCCGGTAGTTGACGAGGGGCTCGTCGAAGTCTGAATCCTCGACGATCGAGCGCATCTCCTCTTCGCTCAGCGATTCCGGATCTTTCTTTCCCCCGAACGGGTCGATCTTCCAACCGCTGACGCCGTCATAGGCGTTGATCCCCGTCATCCCCTGGATCGAGAATTCTTCCCGGACCTTGTTGGGGCGGGTGCTTTCCTCGATGACGATTGCCTCGAATCCATCGTCGCCCGTGAATTTTCCGACCCGTCGCAATGTCTTGATCGCCTGGATCTTGTCGGCGCCACCGACGGTCTTGATGTATCGGGCGATGATGTCGTCGGCGGTGGGAGAGGACTGGGCCGCCAGCGGAGCGCTGATGGCTGCGATGCTGGCGAGAGTGAGAAGAGCGCTACGCATGTTTCCCTCGAAGAGGAGCCGTTCATCAGAACGCTGCTACTACCGCAAAAGATTCTGCGCGTCCGGGGAATTGTTTGTCAATGTCGCGCCCAGGCACTCCCCCGTTTCTCCAAGGTCGGGTCGCGCCGATGATTCTTCGTTCTTCTCAGAAGCGGCGTAGTTTATGACACCGCGCGCTGCTTACTTACTAGCCGGCATCGCGCGCAGTTTGGCGCGGAGTTCCTCGGTGAGCTTCTTCACGAGATCCGGCCGGTCGTGAAACGCGGCGGGTGTGTTCTGGAACGACGCAATCTTCCAGGCCCCGCCCTTTTGTACCGCGACCATTGACTGCACGGCGTTGAGCACGGGATCGATGTCGTCCTTTCCGGGTGGCACCATCCCCGTGTTGGCGCGCAGAATGGTGACGTCGCTTGCGAGGGAACGCACCTCGCGCACGATCGAGATGTAGCGCGGTGTCTGATGACGGGTGAAGATCTCGGTGAGGTGCGCGCCGACCTCCAACTGGCCGTTCACCTGGCTGCCGTCGAAACCGATCAGATTGCCGTTCGAAGCGAACAGAAGCGCGAAGTCGCGCGCGTTTCGTTTGTCCCACGCTTCGATCAGGCGCGCGTAGAGCTCGCGCGCGCCGCGATCCCAATCGGCGATCGCCGGATTGTCAGCGGTCATAGGCTCGTCTCCCCGGTCGTTTTCATTGAAAAGCGCCTCGATGCGCCGGTCAGGTATCAGGGAATCGCACCGGATTCACAATCTACAACGGCTCAACTGTGGCGGCAGCAAACCTCCCTCTACTGGCGCGATTCAGTCCCGCGTTCAATGTTGGAGAAGGAGACGGCGGGACGCTCGGCCCCGCTGCCCCAAGCCAATCACCCGGGAGGCACCATGAACCGTCTTTCTGTCATTCTGGTAGCAGCGGGGGCCACGCTGCTGTTGTCGGCGGCCGCGTTGCACCGCGCACCGCCAGCCAACGCGCGGGAGCTGCATCTCCGAGCGGAGGCGACGCGGCTGCGTGCTCACTTCGACTCCGTTGACCAGGAGCTGCGGGCGAGGGATGTCTCGCGGCTGAATGCGTCACAGCGCGCGATGCGAACGAAGCTCATCGCATGGCTCAGGGACTACCGCAACGCCGGCACGTTTCCGGAGAACGATCGGTTCGCGGATCGGGCGAGGCCCTTCTTCCGTGATTCGCACGGGACGCTTTGCGCGATGGCGTATCTCGTAGACCGCTCGGGCGGCGGCGACATCGTCGACCACATTGCGAAGACGCGGAACAACGCGTTCATCCGCGAGTTGATCGACGATCCGGCTCTCGTCGCCTGGCTGGACGCGTCAGGTCTGACCGTCGAGGAAGCGGCGCGCATTCAGCCGTCGTACAATTTTCCACCTCCGATTTTCGTTACTGTTCCCGACGAGAAACGGGTCAGCGCCAACTACGCCCTCCTTTCAATGGGAGTCGGCGGTGCGTCGCTCGGCACGCTCGGCTTCAACCTGTTTTCGCCGAGCCGCACGAGCGGAACGGCTGGGCTGACTGCCGGTGTCGCTGCCATCGTCGCGGGCGTGGCGCACCTGGACGAGTCCGGCGGCAACAGGAGAGTTGCGGTCGCCAACACCACTCTTGGATCGCTCGCCGCCATTGCCGCGCTGCATGCGTTGTTCACAACGCGCGCCGCGCACGTGGCCGACGCAAGTAAGGAATCCAGCCGTCGACTCGTGAGCAACGCGACTGTCTCCCCCGACCTGATGGTACTGGGCAACGAGCCGAGGGTCGGACTGAGGTTGCACGCCCGCTTCTAGATTTTTTGTCAGGCTGCAGCCGCGATGATAGCGTTTACCACATTCTCTGAAGGGGATCATTCAATGGCCGGTCAGGGATCAACAGGAAACGTCATCGCCGCGGTATGCAGCTTCTTCGTTCCGGGCCTGGGGCAGCTGGTTCAGGGACGGCTGGGAATGGCTATCATCCAGTTCGCTCTCGCCGTATTTCTCTGGATCTTTCTGTTGGGGTGGGCGATTCACCTCTGGTCGATTGTCGACGCCGCGCTCTGGAAGCCTCCGTTGTCCACCTGATGATCAGAACGCTCGGCCTTACCCATCTCACGCTGAGCGTGAGCGATCTCGAGAGATCCTTCCAGTTCTATCACGACGTGTTCGGGATGCTGGCCGTGTATCGCCAGCCGAGTCTCATCCAGGCGCAGACCCCGGGAGCCCGGGACGCTCTGGTGCTCGAGCTAGGCACGGAGAACGTCGGCACGTCCGGTGGAATCAAGCACTTCGGCTTCCGCCTGGCCGACGCGCGCGACATCGACAAGGCCGTGACCGCGATCGAGCGCGCCGGCGGGAAGATCAAAGACCACGGCGAGTTCTGCCCTGGAGAGCCGTACGTGTTCTTCACCGATCCCGACGGGTACGAGGTAGAAGTCTGGTACGAGCTACCGACTGAGACCGGGCGATAGGGACTGCAACCGCGACTGCGATCTGGTACGTCATCTTTCCCCCAAGGCTACGTAACAATACGTAGGCTCGCAGACAACCATTAAGGGTAAGCTCGCTCCGTCCCGCAGGTCCCCGTCTACCAAGGAGTGAGTCATGAAAAGCAGTCGCCTGACGCTGATTGCAGCGTCCACACTTGTGTTGGCAGCATGCTCCGATGGAGCAGTCGCCCCGAAGTCTCCCGACATAAGTCCAGCGGAGAGTCGCTTTGCTAGACCCGCCTCGTACATGAGCAACTACGTCGCGATAGGCACGAGCCTGAGCATGGGCTGGGCTAATGATGGAGTATTCGTGGCCTCGCAGAATACCGCTTGGCCCAAGCAGCTCGCGGAGCAGACTGGAGTCGATTTCACGATTCCGGGAATCGACGCCCCGGGATGCCAGCCGCCGCTGGCCGCTCCGCTCATTGCGTTCAAGAGAATCGATGGCAGTTCCGCCGCTTCTTCCACGACGTGCGCAGCGAACGTACCTGGCGTCAGGCTCCCGACGCACAATCTCGCGGTTGAGAACGCGACTGCGGCTGAAGCGCTCAATGCAACTCCTGCCACCGCCACGCACGACCGTGGTCCCGTGACTGGCCGTGTGCTGCCGGCGGGAATGACGCAGGTCACGGCGATGGCGTCGCTGCATCCGACCTTCGTATCCGTCGAGTTCGGAGGGAACGAGCTTCTACCGGCACAGGTGGGACTCCTTTTCGCAGGAGTCACCTTCACACCACTCGCCGTATTCACGTCGAACTACACGCAGATCATCGACAAAGTGAAGGCGACCGGCGCCAAGGCGGTGCTGGTCACAATTCGCACGGATCTGCGAAACTTTCCGACCATCCGCACTGGGCCGGAGATCGCCTCGCAGCGCTCCGCGTTTGCCGCGTACAACGTGGGCGTCAACGCCGATTGTGATGCGAGCAAGAATTTCGTTTTCGTCCGCGGCAAGGTGTTAACCGCGATCATCACGGGTGTCACGCGCGCGGCCAACGGATTGGGCGCCTACGATCTGAGCTGTGCCGACGTGCCGGGCACGGTCGACTACATTCTCACGCCCGGCGACATCACGTTCCTCAACAACCTGGCGGCCCAAATGAGCGACGCGATCGAGAGCAAGGCCGCCCAGAACGGATATGCTTTCTTTTCACTGGGCGCGTTGTACGACAAGTCGAAGAAACACCTGCCGTTTGAGCTCGAGGCGTTTCTCAAATCGGGAGCTCCGTACGGAACCCTGATCAGTCTCGATGGTGTGCATCCGAGCGAGAAGGGCCAGGCCCTGCTGGCGCGCGCGGCACGTCACGCGATTCAGCGGAGGTACGGCCTACCCGGGAATCCGGACGGGAAGCCGGATGGGAAGCCGGATGGGAAGCCGGGCTGGAAACCATAAAAGAACGCGGCCAAGACTGGCAATCGAACTGCACCTGAACGAGGTGTGAGGCGCTGACACCTCACGCCTCGTTTCTTTGAAGCCTTGCGTAACGCATGCTTGTCGGGAGCTTGTGCCAGGCGGAGCGTTCTAGGATACTTGCCTGAGGATGGACTCGCTCAGAATCAGGCCAGCAGTCTCCGGCGACGCGGCCACAATCGGCCGCCTGCTCGAACAACTCGGCTATCCCACCAATGACGCTGAGATACCGGAGCGCATCGAGAAGCTTCACGCGCGGGCGGGCACGATGGTGCTCGTCGCCGAGAACGAGGACGGGGCGCTGGTCGGAGTCGTGACCGTGCATCTCTTCCAGACGCTGCACGCCGACGAGCCAGCCGCATGGCTGACGGCGCTCGTCGTCGAGGAGGAGGCGCGCGGACAGGGTGTCGGATCCGCGCTCGNNTCGTTGCTCGCGCCGAGGAATGGGCAATCAAGCACGGCGCGCTGCGCCTCTCGCTCACCTCGGCGCTCCACCGTGAGAGCGCGCACGAATTCTACAAGGCACGGGACTACGAACACACGGGCGTCCGACTGACCAAGGTTTTTGTCAATCGGTCGGGTTCGGCTCCGCGAGGCGAGGGCCGCTCATCCCGAAAGGGCGGCGCGAAGGACGCGCGAAATCGGTCGCGAGGCTGAGAGCATGCCGGCGACCCCGCCCTCCAGAGAATTCCACGTGATGGAGTTCGCGCACCACGACGAAGCAGCGGCATTTGTCGCGGCGCTGTCCCGGTTTCTGGATTCGCCCAAAGGCGGCGGCTCCGGAGCGCGAAAGCCTCCGCTCGAGGTGTGGGCGCGCTCTCCCGTCGCCAGTGAAGGAGTGCTGCTCTTTCTCAGTGACACCGCGCTCGTGGCGGCGAAAAAAGCGTTCTCACCCGTGCCGATCGCGCGCACGATCAAGAGTGGATCATTGCCTGATGAGTGCTTTCTCATCATCGAAGGCGGAGTCACTCCGGCGTGGGGAGCGGCCGAAGCCTCGGCTAGACTTTCCAAACAATAGATCCATGCGCCTTGACGACCAACCATCAATAGATCCATGCGCCTGACGACCAACCATCAGCTTTACGGAGAGATAATGCCGCGGATCTGGCCGATAATCAGTGGTTACGCGGCGCTCGCCGCCGTGACGGTGAATGCACAGACTCCCCGCGAATCGCGGCTCACGTCGGCGCGCGCTTCGCAAGTTGCCGACTCGATTCTTCGGCTGATGACGCTCGAGGAAAAGATCGGGCAGCTGAATCAGTTGCCGGGCATGGGAACCCAGACCGGCCCGCGCGTTCCCGAGGGCGGAGAAGCGCTCGTCCGCTCCGGCGGCGTTGGATCGTTCCTCGGCATCTTCGGCGTCGAGTATACGCGTGAGCTGCAGCGGATCGCGATCCGCGAGTCGAGGCTCAAGATCCCACTCCTCTTCGCCAACGACATCATTCACGGATTCCGCACGATCTACCCTGTCTCGATCGCGGAGGCAGCCAGCTTTGACTCGGCGCGCGTCGAGGCGTCCGCTCGACAGTCCGCAGTCGAGGCGACGGCCCACGGCCTTCATTGGACCTTCGCTCCGATGGTGGACATCGCACGCGACCCACGGTGGGGGCGAATAGTCGAGGGGGCTGGCGAAGATCCATGGCTCGGAAGCGTGATGGCCGCGGCGCGCGTTCGTGGGTTCCAGGGCGGGGACCACGGGCTTGGCCTCGGAGCGCCCGACGCCATGCTCGCTACAGCGAAGCATTTCGCCGCGTACGGCGGCGCCGAGGGCGGCCGAGACTACAATTCGGTGGAGCTCACCGAGCGGACACTGTGGGAGACGTATCTGCCGCCCTATGAGGCGGCGGTGAAAGCAGGCGCGGCGACGGTGATGTCTTCATTCAACGACATTGGCGGAATTCCGGCACATTCCAGTGAGTGGCTTCTGGGCGACGTGCTGCGCGCCCGCTGGGGATTCAAGGGCGCCGTCGTCAGCGATTGGGGCGGGATCGGGGAGCTGATCCCACACCGCGTGGCGGCCAACAAACGGGACGCCGGCATCCTCGCCCTTCGCGCCGGCGTCGACATAGACATGTCCGACGCGGTTTATGCAGACAACATGGCCGCTGCCGTGCGCGCCGGACAAATCCCGATCGCGTTGATCGACTCCTCGGTGCGACGAATGCTGCGCCTCAAATACGCGCTCGGCCTGTTCGATGATCCGTTTCGTTTCAACGATGTCGCGCGCGAGCGTCGCTACACTCTCGCCCCAGAGCATCTCGCCGCGGCGCGCATCGCCGCGCGCGAAGGAATCGTCCTCCTCAAGAACGCCAACAAGACCCTACCCCTCCGTAAGAACCTCCGTACAATCGCCGTGATCGGCCCGCTGGCGGATGACGCCCGCGCGGCGCTCGGCGGCTGGGCGGCCGACGGAAGGCCCGAGGAAGCAATCAGTGTCCTGGCGGGAATTCGCGCCGCACTGGGCCCTTCGACGCGCATCATTCAGGTGAGGGGCGCGCCGGTAGACACTGCGGATACCAGCGGATTCGCCGGCGCCCGAAGTGCCGCGTCCGAAGCAGACGCCGTCGTCCTCGTAATCGGAGAGCGCGAGGATATGACCGGCGAGGCATCGAATCGCGCCTCGATCGAGCTGCCGGGGTCCCAGCGGGATCTCGCGCTGGCCGTCATTCGCGCGGCGCGGCAATCGCCCGGAGGAGAAAACAAGCCGCTGGTCGCCGTGTTGATGAACGGGCGACCGCTCGCTGTCCCCGAGCTCGCGCGCGAGGCGCCGGCGCTCGTGGAGAGCTGGTTCCTCGGCAACCAGCATGGCACCGCTGTCGCCGACGTGTTGTTCGGTGACTACAACCCGGGGGGCAAGCTCCCAGTCACATTCCCGCGCGCAACCGGCCAGATCCCGATCTACTACAATCACCGGAGCACCGGGCGTCCGCCCGACTCGGCAAACCATTACACGTCGAAGTATCTCGACCTTCCATGGACGCCGCTCTTTCCGTTCGGATACGGACTGAGCTACACGACCTTCGCGTACACGAATCTCCGAGCATCGGCGGCTACAATCCGCGCCCGCGATTCACTGGTCGTATCTGTCGACGTGAGGAACAGCGGCGATCGCGCGGGTGACGAAGTCGTCCAGCTCTATATCCGCGACGACGTTGCCAGCGTAGCGGAGCCGGTGAAGGCGCTTAAGGGGTTTCGGCGAATAACCCTGCAGCCCGGTGAAACTCGCACTGTCACGTTCAGGATCGGTCCCGATGCTCTCGCGCTCTACGACCGTCGCATGCGCCGGGTCGTCGAGCCCGGAAGCTTCACCTTATTCGCCGGCACGAGCTCGGATGACGTTCTCACAGGCCGCTTCGAGGTTACAGGAGACACCCTCGTCCTTGCTCCTCCAACGCCGCGGTTTCGCTAGGTTATCGTTGCGGTGAAGGTCAGTGTCCCGACGCCGGCGACCGTGGCGGTAATCGTCGCGCTCCCGGCCGTCGGGCCGGCGGTGTAGGTCACCTGCGCAACCCCGTTCAAATCCGACGGCGTCGCTGGCGCGCTCAGACTTCCGCCACCGGACACAATTGCCCAGTTAACCGTGACGTTCGAAAGAGCGTTGCCGTACTGATCGATGACGATCACGGTCAGCGGGTTTGCCAGCGCGGTTCCCGCCGCGGTGGTCTGGAGGTCGCCACTGATATAGCCGAGTATCTGCGGCCTCGGCGCATCAGTAGTCAGCGTGCACCCGACCAGCGCCAGGACGCTGATGCCCACCGCCACGCTTCTCCGCCATCCAACTTCCGCTCGAGCCCGAATCATCGTGCGATGTGCCCCCTTCTCGCCGTGGATGAGATCGCCGTGGATGAGATCGCCGTGCACGGAATTAGCCGTCGGTTGCGCCCCTCAGCAACAACCGTCTTTGGGCGTGAAGATTGCTCGCGGAGGCAAGAGTGCAAGAACAACTCACCACGATAGTCGAGTCGCTCGAATCCGCCCAGGCGCGATTGCACGCGCTCGCTGACAAGTTCTCCGACAAAGACTGGAGCAGGCGGCCAGGACCCGATCGCTGGTCGGCGGCGGATTGTGTCGAGCACCTGAACCTCACATCGCGCGCTTACCTTCCGCTGCTTCGGGACGCAACTGCTCGCGCCCGGGAGATCGGTGGTGCGCCGCGCAAACACTACAGGCCCGACCCACTCGGCTGGTTCATGTCGATGATGATCGGCCCAATGCGTCATGTGGGCAAGTTCAAGCTGATTCCCGTCAAGACCACCGCGCCGTTCGTCCCCAAGGGCGGCCAGCCCCGCGATCAGATCCTGTCCGAGTTCGTGCGATTGCAGGCAGATCTAGTCACGCTGATACGATTCGCTGACGGCCTACCGTTCGATGCCGTTAAGATCGTGTCTCCTTTCGGGGGGCGAATGAAATACAGCGCGTATTCGGCGTTGGTGATCGTCGCCCGGCACCAGCACCGCCACATCGATCAGGCAGCACAAGCCGCGAGCGAATGAGTGCCGCGCAATCCTCTGCCTCGCGTCCGAAAGCTGGCCCTTTCCCTCCCCGAATCCCACGAGGTGGAGGCATGGGGCGAGCCGACTTTTCGCGTGAAAAAACAAGGTCTCCGCGATGTATGCGCACGCAAACAATCATCACGGCGGCGGACGGAACGCCGTCTGGTGCAAGGCAAAGCCGGTGAACCAGAGTCTGATGATCAGCGCGGCACCCGATCGTTTTTTTTCTCCTCCATACGTCGGGCCGGGCGGATGGATCGGGGTCTGGCTGGACGGAGAGGTCGACTGGGCCGAGCTGCTCGATCTGCTTCTGGTAGTCTTCATTTTCTTTATTGCGCCCCCACGTGCCGCCTCCAACATTAGACTGCGACCCGACCCCATAAACTCATGCCGACCCTAACTGAGACCCACGTCCAGCTCCGCTCCAACCGCGAGATCGCGATCCATGTACGCGATCTCGCGCAGGCGGAAGCGTTTTACGGAAAGCTGCTCGGATTCAGGCTGGTGAGACGCACGCTGGACCAGCTCGAGTTCGACACGGGAGAGCTGCGGCTCTACGTCAATCGCGATGAGTCCAGCCTCATTTCGTACATCCCTTCGTTCGACGTCGATGACTACAGCGAGGCGCGCCGTTTTCTCGAGGCGGCGGGGTGCACGTTGAGGTTCGCGGGCGAGCAGCCGGTTCCGTACTTCGAGGATCCGTTCGGATTCGTGTTCGACATCGTGGAGCGGCCTGCGGAGATCATCGCCTGACCGCGAGCGACCGGCCAAGAGCATCACCTGACTACGCCAGCTGCTCCACCCCGCGCACGGTGACGCGGTGCGACACCAGCGGCAGCGGCGGATCCGCGGAATCACCGATCACGATCGCGCTCTCGAGGATCGATCTTCCCACCGCCAGGTCCTCCTCGCTGCGCGCGTGGATCGTCGCCAGTGCCTGACCTTTGGTGACGCGGTTTCCGGGCTTCGCCGTGATCACGAATCCGACTGAAGGATCGACCCTGTCCTCCATGTTCCGGCGGCCACCACCGAGCGCGATGACTCCGTAGCCGATCGCGCGCGGATCCACCGTCTGCACGACCCCTTCTCTCTTCGCGACAAGGGTCTCATCGTGGGGCGCGTACGGCAGACGCGTTGGGTCGCGCACCACCCCCTTGTCGCCACCCTGGGCTGCCACGATTTCCTCGAACTTGAGCAGCGCCGTCCCGGAATTGATCGCGTCGCGCATCAACGTCTGCGCTGCTTCCAACGTGCTGGCGACGGTGGCGAGGACGAGCATCGCGGCCCCAAGCGCCATCGTCACCTCGATCAGGTCGGGGGGGCCACCGCCCTTCAAAACCTCTATCGCCTCCGCCACCTCGAGCGCGTTGCCGCACGCGTGGCCGAGCGGACGATCCATCGCCGTGAGGTACGCGACCACAGGACATCCGTGCGATGAGCCGAGATTGATCATCGCCTTGGCAAGCTCCAGCTCGTCCTCGAGCTTCGGGAGAAAAGATCCCGAGCCGCGCTTGATGTCGAGTACGAGCCCCGTCAGGTCCTCCGCGATTTTCTTGCTCATGATGCTGGCCGCGATGAGCGGAATCACCTCCACCGTCGCCGTCGCGTCGCGCAGCGCATACAGCTTCCGGTCCGCGGGGACGATCTCGTCCGTCTGGCTCAGCATCGCGCAGCCGATTCTCGCGATCTGCTTCTCCGCTTCGGCCAGCGTCAGCGCTGTCCTGAAGCCCGGAATCGACTCCAGCTTGTCGAGCGTGCCCCCGGTGTGTCCGAGTCCGCGTCCCGACATCATCGGCACCGCGACACCGAGCGACGCGATCAGCGGTGCGAGGATGAGTGACGTCTTGTCTCCGACACCGCCCGTCGAGTGCTTGTCGATTCGCGCCATGGGCAGACGGGAGAGGTCGAGCCTTTTTCCGCTCTCGAGCATCGCCTCCATCATCGCGTTCATCTCACTCGGGTCGAGCCCGCGGAAGTACATCGCCATCAGCAGCGCGGCCATTTGATAGTCGGGTACTCTCCCCTCGGCGTGGGCGAGCACGACCTCCCGAACCTCCTGCGGCTCGAGCCGCCCGCCGTCCCGTTTGCGTTCGATCAGACGTGGTACGATCATTTAGGCTCAGCCGGGGTACTTGTTACCGTCAACATCACCTCGCAATCGGAGTTCACATGCGCGCCCTTCAGTATCTGTCTGCAGGAATGCTGCTCGCCGCCTCAATGGCGGGCGCCCAGACGGCAGCCGAACACATTGCGCTCGGCGACAAAGAATACGTCGCCATGAACGCTCCCGCTGCCCTGCAGCACTACGAGGAAGCAATCAAGCTGGATCCCAAGAACTACGAGGCCAACTGGAAGGCATCCAGATCTGCAGTCGATCTTGGATCCTTCGAGCGCGACGACGAAAAGCGCGGCCTCGATTTCAGGAATGCCGAGCTATACGCACGGCGGGCCGTCGAAGCCAACCCAGGCGACGCCGAGGGGCATTTCAATCTTGCCCGCGCACTGGGGAAAAATGCGCTGACCCAGGGACCGAAAGCGCGGATCAAGTACGCCAAGGACGTTCGCACCCACGCCCTCGAGTGCCTCAGGATCAATCCCAAGCAGCCCGGCTGCCTTCACGTGATGGGAATGTGGAACGCCGAAGTGATGCGGCTGAGCGGCTTCACGCGGATGATGGCGAAGACCTTCCTGGGCGGGCAGGTGTTCGAATCGGCCAGCTGGCCCGAAGCGAAGCGTTACATGGAAGCATCGGTCGCCAATGAGCCGGACCGGATCATTCACCACCTGGATCTCGCCGGGGTCTACCGGGACATGGGCGACAAGGCCAAAGCGCGCGCCGAGTACGAAGCGGTGTTGAAGCTGCCCAACCGGGATTACAACGACGGCCATTACAAGGGGGAGGCAGACGCGGCGCTCAGAGCCGGTTAGGTCTTGAGCGCGGCGTTCAGTTCTTCCTCTTCCGCTTCCCCTTCGCTTTCGGTGGCGGCGAGCTCCAGCTCCTCGGCGAGCTCGGCCCACACATCCTCGTCATCCCGTTGTCCTCTCGCGCGCCGCGCTATGCGATGGCGGGTCTCTTCTCCGCTCGCGGGCGCCCATAGGAGCGCGACCGTCGCTCCCAGGATTGCTCCGAGAGCGATCCCGGCCGTGAAAAGCCCGATGTTGTTCCAGTCGGGCACCGTCTCGTTGGGAAGACCGTCCCGTTTGGGCTGAGGAATCGATCCGGGAGGCGGCGCCTTGGGGCTGGCCGATGCCGGTCTGGGCGGGCTGGGAGAGTTGAACATAAGAGCCTAGCTCAGGGGATGGTAAGAAATTTGCCCTGAACATCCGTCTAGCAATAGCCGTGCGAGGATGCTGAATGAGCAGTTCAGGTAAAATGGTGTTATTGGTGGAAGACAACGAGGACAATCGAATCGTTTATTCCACCATCCTGAAGCACTTCGGTTACGAGGTAACCGAGGCATTGAATGGTGAGGAAGGAATAGCAAAGGCTCGGTCAGAAAAGCCTGACCTGATCCTGATGGACATCTCCATTCCGATCATTGACGGCTGGGAGGCGACCCAGGTGTTGAAGCACGATCCGTCTACGAAGTCGATCCCCATTATAGCGCTGACCGCCCACGCGCTGGCGTCCGATCGTGAGAAAGCGATGGAGGTCGGCTGCGATGGGTACCTCGCCAAGCCCTGTGAGCCGAGAGCCGTAGTGGCGGAGGTGCAGAGATTTCTCGGCAAGAACAATGGAGCCTAAGCAGAAGAAGCGGATTCTCGTCGTAGATGATCACGAGGACAACATCGAGCTGCTCCGGGCTCGCCTGGAGGCGCGCGGATACGAGGTATTCGGGGCCAGCGACGGTCAGGCGGCTTTGGATCAGGTGGAGCACGTCAGCCCCGACCTGATTCTGCTCGACGTGATGATGCCGAAGATGGACGGTATGGAAGTCGTCCGCCGGCTGAAGGCCAACAAGAATCTTCCCTTCATTCCGGTGATCATGCAGACGGCGCTCGATTCGACCGAGAACAAGGTTGAGGGGCTGGACGCGGGCGCCGACGACTACATCACCAAGCCGATCAACTTCGCCGAGCTAGAGGCGCGGGTGAACTCGCTCCTCCGCATCAAGAAGCTCCAGTCCGACCTGGCGGCTACCAATGTGCTGCTCGCAGCGGCCAACGCGGAGCTCTCCGCGAAGAAGGAGGAGTTGTCGGAGGCGAACGACAAGTTGCTGCGGATTTCCCTCACGGACGGCCTTACCGACATCGACAACAGGCGCTGCCTGGAAGACCGCCTGCACGAGATGTGGCAGCACTCGTTGCGGCTCCACGAGCCTATCGCGCTCATCATGTGCGACATCGACAAGTTCAAGAGCGTAAACGACAACTTCGGCCACCAGGCCGGGGACTCGGTGCTGAAGGAAGTCGCGCAGCTACTGAAGGGCGAGGCGCGTGAGATCGACCGCGTCGGACGCTATGGCGGCGAAGAGTTCCTTCTCATCCTGCCGGGCACCGTGCTTGATGCCGCGGTCACGTTCGCGGAGCGGCTGCGGGAGAAGGTGGATCGCCATACATTCACGTACTCTGGCGGGACGCTCACCCGGACGATAAGCTGCGGCGTCGCGGCCGCGCCCCACCCACGTGTGAACGACCAGGAAGCTCTTTTGAGAGCGGCGGACGATGCGCTCTACGTGGCGAAGGAGACCGGGCGCAACCGCGTGGTGCGCTTCGACGGCGCCGAATACAACGCACACACGGAAAGCAAAGGAACCAAGACGTCGGATGGCGAAAAGCCGGTCAAGCAAGCAGGCGGAAGCGGAGGAAGTGGCTCCGCCCTTGGCGCGTCCTCAGGACCCAGGGACCCGGCAGAAGGCCGACGAGTCCAGGCTTAGCCGCGCGGGGGAGCTGCGGGCTCTCCTCACCCGCGCATCCCACGAATACTACGTTCTCGACCGTCCGACGATGCCGGACGCAGAGTACGACAAGCTCTTTCGAGAGCTGCAGGAGCTGGAGAGGACTTTTCCGGAATGCCTCACTCCGGATTCGCCGACTTTGCGTGTCGGTGCCGAGCCGCAGAGCCAGCTCTCCAAGCACGAGCATCTTCGGCAGATGCTCTCGCTCGACAACGCCTTCGACGACGAGGAGCTGCGCGCCTGGGAAGAGCGACTGGTGCGGATCGCCGGCGACGACGTCGCGAAATCGGGGTACACCGCGGAGCTCAAGATCGATGGCATCGCCGTCGCGCTCACGTACGAAAACCAGCTTTTCGTCAAGGGCGCCACACGCGGTAATGGCGCCATCGGCGAGGACGTGACGGTGAATCTCCGGACGGTGCGCGACGTTCCGCTGCGCCTGCACGAGAGCGCGCCGAAGGGACGCATCGAGATTCGCGGCGAGATCTACTTCCCCTTCGATCGCTTCGAGGAGATGAACGAAGCCAGGGCGCGCGCCGGCGACGCCGTCTTCGCCACTCCACGCAACGCCGCCGCCGGAAGCCTCCGGCAGCTCGATCCCGCCATCACCGCGTCTCGACCCCTCAGATTCTTTGGTTACTCCGTCGCCGCGCCCGACGGCATTGAGCTTCCATTCGAGACGCAGACGGAGCTGCTCGACGCGCTGGCGGAGTGGAGCGTCCCCGTGGCGCCGCATCGAAAGCGCGCGAAGACGCTAGCCGAAGTCGAGAAGTGGGCGTACGAGCTGGAGCACAGAATCCGGAGCGAGCTGAACTTCGGTATCGATGGCGGCGTCGTCAAAGTCGATTCTTTGCGCCTTCAGGAGGAGCTGGGCGTCGTCGTCGGCCGCGAGCCGCGCTGGGCGATCGCGCGCAAGTTCGCCCCCGACATCGCGGAGACCAGGTTGCTGAAGATCAGGGTCAATGTCGGTCGAACCGGGGCGCTGAATCCGTACGCGGAGCTCGAGCCGGTGGAGATCGGCGGTGTGATAGTGAAACTGGCGACGCTCCACAACGAAGACCTCGTCATCTCCAAGGATCTTCGTGAGGGTGATTGGGTGCAGGTGAAAAGAGCGGGCGATGTGATTCCGCAGATCATCGGGCCGATTCCCGAACGGCGCACCGGCAGCGAGAAGCCGTGGAGCATGCCGAAGAAGTGCCCCGTGTGCGGAACGCCGGTGACCCGCGAAGTGGATGAAGCCGCGATCTACTGCCCGAACATCGCATGTCCCGGGCGTCAGCTGGAAGGCCTGGTGCATTTCACGTCGCGGGGCGCGATGGACATCCGCGGACTTTCGTACGCCCGCATTCAACAGCTCGTGGAGGCCGGTCTGGTTCGCGATCCGGGAGATCTCTACGCGCTCACGCGCGAGCAGCTCCTCGAGCTCGAGGGCTACGCCGACAAGGGCGCCGGCTCGCTGATCGCCGCGATCGAGGCATCGAAGTCACAACCGCTTCAGCGACTGCTGCACGCCCTTGGAATCCGGCACGTGGGATCGATCGCGGCGCAGCTCCTCGCCCAGCACTTTGGAACGCTCGACGCGATCATGTCGGCGTCGGCGGACGACATTCTCAACGTGCGCGGCATCGGAGCGACGATAGCCGATGGCGTGGTGGCGTATTTCTCCGATCCCGCCGGCCGCGCGCTCGTCGAAAGGCTAAGATCGCGCGGGGTCAATTTCACTGAGCCGCGCGCGGTTGTGGCGGGAGGACCGCTGGCCGGGATGACGCTTGTCATCACCGGCACTCTCCCGACCCTGAGCAGAGCGAAGGCGACCGCGACGATCGAAGCCGCCGGCGGACGGGTCACCGGATCCGTCTCCAAGTCGACAGATTTCCTGCTCGCCGGCGAAGATGCCGGAAGCAAACTCGAGAAGGCGAAGACGCTGGGCGTCGCGATAATTGACGAGGCCGACCTCTTGCGTCGAGTCAGCTCTCCCGCAACATCTACCGCGTGAGATCGTCCTAACTTCGCATGCCCACTACAGAAGCCCCCGAATTGATCGGCCTGGCGCAGCGCACGCTGCGCGATCTTCGCCTGCGCGTCGCGGGCGCCAGCGGCGGCGGACCCGATGCGCTTCGTGAGGCAGGGTACGCGGGCGCCGGCTCGCTCTTCGACGCGTTCGAGAGCTGGCTCAGCGAACGTGGCTCGAGGAAGGCGGAAGATCTTCCCATCGACGAGTTCTCTGCGCGCGCCGCTGAGTTCTTCCAGGCGGCGGGATGGGGACGCGTGACGTTCCGCTCGCTGCACGACGCGCTCGCCGTGATCGACATCGAGGGATGCTGGGAAGCGCAGCTCCACGGTGAAGGCGAGAGTGGCTGCCATCTCACGATCGGGACACTGGCCGGATTCCTCGGCTGTCTCGCCGACTATCCGGTCGCGGTGATGGAGATCGAGTGCAGCGTTGGAGGAACGGCTCGGTGCCGGTTTCTCGCGGGCAATGCTGACATGCTCGAGCATGCTTACGAGCGGGTCTCTCGTGGAGAGGAGTGGGAGACGATCGGGGCGGGAGAGTTCTAGCGCCGGCTCTTGCTGAAAACGGCAACTGAACTGGCGGGAGGCGTCAGTAGCGTAGGTCCCAGTTATTTAGTTCACAACGCCCGGACTTATCTCGGTAGGATCATGACACAAGCAAGTGCTCGTCCCCCGAGCGCCACAGAGGCAAGTCCCGACGTAGTGAACTATCGATCTGGCGTCTATGCTACTGACGCCTCCCGGCCGTTCAGTTGGTTTCTTAAGCCCGCGGCCCCCAGCCGGCCGGCCCACCGCCCTCAGCAGGTAGTTTTCGGTTGATTTTGTTTTCGGCTAGGAGTTTGCCGATCGGAGCGCGTCCGCGTAAATGGGATTCGGCTTGAGCTCTCCATCGACAAGAATCTCCCGATCCCACGGCAGGATGATCGTGCTCTCGGTCGCGATCGCGTGAAAATCCGGAGCGTAGCCGCCAGTGCGAATCGAGACCGCGGTCCGCACCTCTGCCGCGCCTCCCTCCTGAACGGCGGACACCGCCAAACGCATCGTGTCTCCAGAATCGCACGTCTCGTCCACGATCAGCACGCGCTTGCCCCGTACCTCCTTCGGCGCGCTGCCGAAAACCTCGGGCGTTTCGCGCGCCCGCGATGTTCTGTACTTCCGGCTCACTACCAGTGAATGGAACTCGCGTCCAAGGATTGCCGCGATCACAGCGCCTGGAATCACCCCAGCCGTGGCGATCCCGATGACGATCTCGGGGTCGTAGGCGCGCGCCACCTTGAGCGCCAGTCCGCGCGACAGCTCGCCGAAGAATGGCCATTCGATTTCGAGGACGCCTTTGGCGGCGTCGACCGTGTGTTTCCGCGGTGACATTTTGCTCTCAAGCTGTTCGGGGAAAAGCAGTTAGGTTAAGCTAGCCCTCTCACATCATAGTCGGTAGATTCGACCAAATGTCATTCTGGGACCGCCTTACGGGCGGCAAGCCGAAGCCGGCGACCGAAAACCTCGACTACCTCAACGAGGCGCTCGCGCTGGAACGTCAGGGCGATTATGATGCCGCGCTGACGTCGTATCGGCTCGCCCTCCGCCAGAGACCCAACAATCACAAGGTCCTCCAGAACATGGCAATCGCCTACTCGAAGCTTGGTCAGCTCGACGAGGCGATTCGCTGCTACCGTCGCGCTCTCGCGGTCGAGCCCAAGCTTTCGGGAGCACACTACGGTCTGGCTTTTCTTCTTCTCAGGCGCGGTGAATTGAGCGACGCGGCGTTTCACCTCGAGGCGTTTCTGATGGATCCGCCGAAAAGCGCCGAAGCCGAGCGCTGGGTGAAGCACGCCCAGAAGACTCTCGACGAGATGAAGAGCGCCGAACCTCCTCCTTCAAACCCGCAATTGAAGACCAGCGACTATCCGGGGATTTCGGAATAGATGGGAGCGGTACTCGCTGTCGTAAGCCAGAAGGGAGGAGTCGGCAAAACCACTACCGCTGTAAATCTCGCCGCCGCGTTCGCGCGCCGGGGAATGAAAACGCTGCTCATCGATGTCGATCCGCAGGGATCGGTGCGCTACGGCTCCGGCCTCGCGCGCGGTCACGCGACGGCGGGATTCGCCGACTACCTGAACGGCGAGCGCAGCCTCCGCGAGATCATTCTGCCGACGGCTCTTCCGTGGCTGCGTGTCATTCTTGCCGGCTCCGTCGCCGATGAGTCGGACCACGCCGTGTACTCGCAGCTGGTGCGTGAGACGAATGTCCTCCAGGACCTGCTTCAAATGGCCGAGCAGCGGTGCCAGGTTGTAGTCGTCGACACGCCGCCCGGGCTGGCNNTGGGATCGATCACTCGCAAGGTGCTGGGCGCCGCCGAGCACGTCATCGTCCCGCTTCAATGCGAGCCACTGGCTCTCCAGACGACGCCGCAGATTCTGCGCGCGATTCAGGATATCGTCGCCGTCAACGAGCGTCTCACGCTCGACGGAATTCTTCTCACCATGTACGAGGCGAACAATCCGGCCAGTGACCGGGTAGTGGACTACGTGAGAAAGCATCTCCCCGCCAACATCGTCTTTGACGTCGTGATTCCCCGCACCTCGGCTACGGCCGACGCCTTTGCCGCGGGCCAGCCGGTGGTGGTTCGGAGTCCCGCCGACGCCGCGTCGCAAGCCTACGTAAACCTCGCGACCCTGCTCGCTGACCGGTTGGTATGAAAGCTTCGCCGGCAAGCGCAGTGCTCTTCACCCTTCTTGGGATAAAGCGTTCGCCGGCAAGCGCAGTGTTCTTCACCCTTCTTGGGATCGGTCTCACCGGCGCCGCCTGCACCGACGTGAGCGGCAGCTCGACGTCCGTTCTCTCCATAGTGTTCGATTCTCTGTCCGCGCCATCGGTTGTCGTCGGCGACACGCTGCGCGACACGACGGGCGCGGTGATCCTGCCGGTGGTCCACGCGTTCAACTTCCAGGGCGGAGAGATCATTCCGGCGCCGGTTTTCTTTTTGTCGCCCGACTCCGGCGTCACCGTGGACAGCGCGACCGGGATCATCGTCGGAGACAGCCTGCGCTCGACGCCGGCGCGGATCGTGGCAACCGTCGGCATACTTCAGGCGGTTCAGAACGTCGACGTTACGCTGCGGCCGGATCTTGTGCAGGCGGTGAACGCCCTCGACAGCTTGCAATATTCGCCCACCGACAGCACTCTCAACGTGTCGCGGCAGCTGCAAGTGAAGCTCACGCATGGCGTCGCTCCGAACGACACCGTCGTGAAGTCCTACATCGTGAGCTTCACCATCGTCGCGCAAAGCGATCCGCAGCTGGGCGTGCTGGTGAACGACGCTGGAAAGGCGTCCGTCGTGGATACTACTGACGCGACCGGTATAGCGGGGAGAATGATTCGCGTGCATCCTCTCCTCCTCACCTCGACCGTCGATTCGATAGTGGTGAACGCCACGGCGAAGTATCGTGGAGTGCAGGTGAATGGCAGTCCGGTGCGGCTCGTGCTCCTGCTGAAGCCGCCCGGCTAACCCGCTAAACCAGACCCGCTTTCGGGAGAATGAATGGCGCTGATGGAAGCCAAAGGTGGACCGCGACCCGCTCCTGGGACGCTGAATCAGCTCTTTTTCGACGCGGTCTCGAAGTTCAACCGCCCTGACGCTCTGCAGGTCAAGAGAGACGGAGCTTACCGGCCGATCTCGCACAGCGAGGTCGCCGAGCGCGTACGTCATGCCGCCCGCGGGCTGTCCTCGCTCGGCGTCAGGCGTGGAGACCGCGTCGCAATCCTTTCCGAGAATCGGCCGGAATGGGCAATCGCGGACTACGCGTGCCTCACCATAGGCCTAACCGACGTCCCGATCTATCCCACTCTGCCGGCCGACCAGGTCGCCTACATGCTCAGGGATTCGGGCACCGTCGCGGTCTTCGTATCGAACAAGGTGCAGGCGGAAAAAATCAGAGAAATCCGCTCGCAGCTCCCTGCACTCAAGACCGTAATCGGCTTCGATGACATTCCCGGCCTCACCAACTTGTCGATGACCGAGCTCGAGAAGCGCGGCACGAAGGGCGAGACTCGGGAGTCGATCGCCGCCTACCGCGAGGACGCCCTCACGGTCAAGCCGGACGATCTCGCGACGATCATCTACACCTCGGGCACGACGGGCGAGCCCAAGGGCGTGATGCTGACGCACGACAACATCTACTCGAACGTCGAGGCGTCGCGAAAGGCTATTCCATTCGACGGTCGTGACACAGGGCTGAGCTTCCTCCCGCTGTCACACATCTTCGAACGGATGGCCGGGCACTACCTGATGTTCGCCACCGGAACATCGATCGCCTACGCCGAATCGATCGACACTGTGGCCGCCAACATGCTAGAGGTCCGGCCGACCCTCGTTCTCTCGGTGCCGCGACTCTACGAAAAGATGTTTGCGCGCATTCTGGAAACGGCTCTCACCGGCGGATTTCTGAAGAAGAAGATTTTTTTCTGGGCGCGCGACGTCGCCGAGCGCTGGGCCAATGAGAAACTGGCCGGAAGGGAGCCGGGCGCACTGTTGGCGCGGCAGTACGCGATCGCGCAGAAGCTCGTCTTCTCGAAGCTCAAGGCGCGGACAGGTGGACGCCTTCGCTATTTCGTCTCCGGCGGCGCGCCGCTCGCACCGGACATCAACAAGTTCTTCTTCGCCGCTGGATTGGTAATCCTGGAAGGATACGGACTGACGGAGACTTCACCCGTGATCGGAGTCAACACGCCCGAGAATTTCCGCATCGGCACCGTCGGGAAGCTGGTCGACGGCGCCGAGGTGAAAATTGCGGCCGACGGTGAGATCCTCACTCGCGGGCCGAACGTCATGAAGGGGTACTACAACAAACCCGACGCCACTCGGGAAGCAATCGAGCCGGATGGCTGGTTCCACACCGGCGACATTGGTGAGCTGAACGACGGTTTCCTTTCCATCACCGATCGCAAGAAAGACCTCATCGTCACCGCCGGGGGCAAGAAGGTCGCGCCGCAGCCGCTCGAGAATAAAGTCAAAACCAACAAGTACGTCGCCCAGGCAGTGATGATCGGTGACAAGCGCAAATTCCCCTCGATGCTGATCGTGCCGAACTTCGATCAGCTGGAAAGGTGGGCGGCGAAGCGGAATATCATCTGGACGGACCGGGCGCAGCTGTTACGAATGCCTACCATCCAGGCGAAGATCGAAAAGGAAGTGAACAAGGAGCTCGAAGGCACGGCTCACTTCGAGATGCCCAAGAAGATCGGTTTGCTCGAGCACGATTTCTCGATCGAGGCCGGCGAGCTGACGCCAACCCAGAAGGTGAGGCGCAAGGCGATCGACAAGCACTACAAGGCGCTCATCGACTCGCTCTACGAAGAGGCCGAGCGAAGTGGATTCACCGACCAGCACGCGATAGCTTGATCACTTCCGGCGCCTTCCGCGCCACCCAGTAGTCCTCGTCCCGGGCGAGCACCGTGAGCTCGCTCGGTGGCGGAATCGCGGTGGGGCCGACGATCCTCCCTCCCGCCCGGACCGCCTTCACCGCCGAGGCGACGATTCCCGCGGGAAACGAGGCGTCGAGCGCAACTCCGAGCACGGAGCCGGGGGCTACCGGAATCTCTGAACCGACCAGCAGAAGCCCGACGGTCTCGGATTCCTCGACACCACTCTCCGGATTGAGCGAGAGGACGCGCGCTCCCGTCATCAGGCTCAGCTCCTGCGCGGCACTCGCCCAGCTCCCGCCAAGTACCACCGTGGCTCCGGGTTCCGTGACGTCGAGAAATGCGCCCGCACGCGTGGCGACCTCTTCCCGCTCCAGGGTCGCCGCCCACTCCCCGGTTTTGCGCGGCGGCAAGTCAGCGCCAGCTGTGAAATCCGCTACGCCCGTCGTAATCGGGTATTTCGCGGAGCAGGTCGGGCAGCCGAGCGTGCCGTCGAGCACGAAACGATTGGAGACGGTTTTGAACGACGCAACGAGCCAGGTATCCTCGTGCGCGTTGACGCAGCGCAACAGATCGAGCAGCTCGATGAACACTGCGATAGTTACCCGCGAAGCCTCATCGACGCGTTCGAGCGCTAGCCGTGCGAGAGCCGCAGCTCGTCGACATTCACTCTCGCAGGCTGGGTGAGCGCGAACATCACGGCCCCAACGACATCGTTCGGATCGAGCATGGGCCGCTTCGAGTGCGGCTTCCCGGCCGGGTCGGTGACCGTGACCGAATTCCAGATCTCGGTGTCCGTTGCCGCTGGAGAAATCAACGTCGTGCGGACGCCAGTCCCGCGGAGCTCGGCCCGCATGACTTCGTGAAGGGCGCGAAGACCGAACTTGGCGGCGGAGTACGCGGCGTTGCCCGTAAAAATGGTTCGATCGGCGATCGATCCGATTGTTACAATGTGCCCCCGATTCCTGGCTTTCATTTCGCCTAGAAAAGCGCGTACGAAGAGGAATGGGCCAACGAGATTGGTATTGATCGTCTCGATGAAGGATTCGGCCGTCGTCTCCGCCGCGACCGCGACGCTGAATATCCCGGCGTTGTTCACGAGAATGTCGGGAACGCCGCTAAGCTCCGTGATGATGCGCTTCGTCGCCTGTTCGACGCTTTTCGGGTCTGTGATGTCGCAAGGGACGGCGATCGACCCCTTGATCCGCGCCGCTCGCTCCTTGAGCTTCGCTTCAGTTCTGGCGACCAGAACCACGCGCACGCCCTGGCCGCCGAGCGCCTCGGCGATTCCAGCGCCGATTCCTCTGGAGGCACCGGTAACGACAGCGGTCCGCCCTCCGAGCGAGGCCACTATTTAGTCGCGGCCATTGTGGGCGAGACGCAGGAACTCGTCACGCGTCTTGGGATCTTCACGGAATGCGCCTCTAAGCGCCGAAGTAATCGTCTTCGAGTTCTGCTTCTGAACTCCACGCATCATCATGCAGAGGTGGTAAGCTTCGATCACCACGCCCACCCCGCTCGGGTTCAGCACCTGGCAGAGACCCTCGGCGATCTGCTCCGTCAGCCGCTCCTGCACCTGCAGCCGCCTCGCGTAGACGTCCACAATGCGCGGGATCTTGGAGAGCCCGACGACCTTTCCGTTCGGGATATAGGCCACGTGAGCCTTGCCGAAAAAAGGCAGCATGTGGTGCTCGCACAACGAGTAGAGCTCGATGTCGCGCACCATGATCATGTTGTCGTGCTCTTCCTTGAAGATGCCCCGACCGACCACTTCCTCGGCGCTCGAGTTGTAGCCTTCGGTCAGAAACTTCATTGCCTTGGCGACGCGCTGCGGAGTCTCGAGCAGGCCCTCGCGCTTGGGATCCTCGCCGATCAGCTCCAGCTCGCGCCGTATAAGATCCTCGAACTCCTTATTTGCCGGTGTATTCGACATAGTTGTTTTCGGTCTCCCACAACACGAGCCGGGCGAGCTTTCCGGGCTTCACCTGTGGGGCCAGTATTTTCCAGAACGCCATGATGATGTTCTCGGAAGTCGGAATGACGCCCTTCATGAAGGGCACGTCGAGATTGAAGTTCTTGTGATCCACGATGTCGACGATCTCGCGCTCGACGATCTTCTTGAGCTGCGAGAGATCGCACACGTACCCCGTCTTTTCGTCGATCTCGCCTTCGACCGATACATCCAGGGTATAGTTGTGGCCGTGCCAGTTCGGGTTGTTGCACTTCCCGAACAGCCTGTCGTTCTCCGCGTCAGAGAGCTTCGGATTGTGGACGCGGTGGGCGGCGTTGAACCGCATCCGGCGGGTGACTGTTACGTGCGGCATGTTTAGGGTAAGATATCGAATGCAGAGAAGCTCCGCCGGTTGAATGGCGGAGCTTCAGAAAGAATGGGACGGAGAGGTTTTTTGAAGCCCGGTCGAATTTTTGAGGCCCTCACCCCGCCTACCGTCTTCCCCGCACTGGGGCATGACGTCAGCTAAAGTTTATTGGACCCACTCTAAGGACTTGTTGGCTCAAAAAGTGAGTTCTCCGCCCCAACGATTGTGCCGTGTTTTTTGTTCCGTAACGGCTGCACTAATGACTCTCTGAAGTTACCGGTCGTCACATTCAAGGTCAACGAATTCTAGCCATGGACATTGGAATAATCGCAGCCATCGTAATGCTTGCAATCTGGGCGTTCGTCACGTTCACAACGACCGCGCCAGGCTGGATCCACATCCTCCTCACGATGGGGATGTTTCTCCTCATCTACCGCATTGTCGTCCGCGGCACGCGCGGCGTGGGCCGCGGCCCCAAGGCTTGATGGCGCGCGGCGGGTCTTACTCCTACGGGGGCGAAGGACCCGCGACCGCCGTCGCCGAGCAACCACAGCCGCTGTCGGCTGACAAGAAAAACCCGGTCCTCGTAACGGGGGCATCCGGGATGGTCGGCATCCATACGTGCCGAGAGTTGTCGAGAAAGGGCTGGCAGGTGCGGGCGCTGATCAGGGATCCCGCGAAGGCGGCAATGGCGCTGGGCCAGCTGCCTGTTGAGTTCCGCGTCGGCGATGTCCGGGACGCCACGACGCTCAGGAGCTCGCTCAGCGGGTGCGGCGCGGTGATTCATCTCGCCGCGATCGCGATCGAGAAGAAGGGCGAGAGCTATCGCGAGTCGAACACCGCCGCGACCGAGCGGCTCATTTCCGCAGCCAGAGCCGAAAACGTCGACCGTGTCATCTTCATGTCGCAGAACGGGGCCGACAGCCGCTCGCCCTATCCATTTCTGCGCAGCAAGGGTGTGGCGCAGGATTCGATCAAGAGCAGCGGACTCAAATGGACTGTTCTGCGACCCTCGGTGATCTTCGGCCCCGAGGATCAATTCGTGAACGTGCTTGGACGTCTCATCAAGCTCACGCCGAAAGTCTTCCCACTTCCTGGCGGCGGCAGCGCGCGCTTTCAACCGATTGCGGCGGACGACGTCGGCCGGGTGGTGCGCCTCTCCCTCGAAAAGAAGGAGACGATCAATCAGTCCTACGACCTGGGCGGCGCGGTGCCGCTGACGCTGCGGCAGATGACGGAGCGGATACTCGTCGCGATGGGGACAGAGCGAAAGCTCGTAGCTGTCCCGGTGAAAGCGCTGAGGCCGGTAGTAGCGATGGCTCAACGGCTACTGCCGAATCCGCCCGTTACGCCGAGCCTGCTCGATCTGCTTTCCCTCGACAACACGGTCACGAACAACGCTCTCACGGACTACTTCAAGATCGTGCCGATCCCCTTCGCTGCGGACGAGCTGCAGTACTTGAGGCGAATTACGGTGAGGAACGCGCTTAGGTCCTTGTTCGAGGGGCGGTAGGCGCGCGACGGAGCCAGATAGAGGCCGGGATTCCCCGTCGTCTTTTAGACATATCGCGCGACCGCCATCGCGGACGCGGCAAGAATCCCGAAGCTCACCGCCAGCATCGCAGCGATCGTCCCCCGTTTCCGCAGTCGATCGAGCTCCTGCGCCAGTAGCGCTTTCTCGGCCGCATCAGCAGACGCGGTAAGTGTGGCGGCGATCGCGCCGGCGCGAACCATTGCTGGTCGTGCCACCCCAAAATTGAACACCGCGGCGATGACTGCGGCGGCCCCGCCAATCGCGAAGGTGTTGCCCGTTCCAGTGGCGAAGTAGCTCCCCGAAAACACGGCCGAATCGATCCAGAGGAGGCGGAGACCCGACAGGATGGCGAGCCCTGCGGCAATCTCGAGCGTACGGAACACGCGCCGGCGAGTCAGTTCAGCCATCACCTGACCCATAACAGCGGGCGTACTCGCGAGTGCAGGAACGAGAAAAAAGGTGGTAAAGAGTCCACTTCCGACCCACATGATGGCGCTTAAGATGTGAATCAGGCGCAGGACGAGAAGTTCAGCGTGCATTTTGGAGCTCCGGTGTCAGGGCGACATTGACGACAGTCCCGTCGATGAACGTCATCGCAGACCCGAGGATGGTCGCGGCCAGAGTCCAGCGCCGCTTTTCAGCGGTGGTCATTCTGGTTTGTAGTCCGCGGGCGTGCAGTCCGACTCGACATCGTAGCCAAGGTAGTAATACGCGTGCCACCGACGAAGGGCCGAGAGAGGAGCGCCGGCCCACGCGGTTGCGTGAATGCCTTCCTCGCTGGCACACGTTCGGAATCGCCACGACATTTGCCCGGGCTCGATGGCCAGCATCACAGTGTCGCCTCGCATTTGTGCTGGCGCCAGCCTTCCGAGGATTACGATCGGCACTCCCCTGCGCCCGACCGTATCACCCGGCGCGTCGACCACGTACTCCATGCTGTCTGCCGATACGGGCGGTCCGGGAAAGCACGGACGCCTGCTCCTCCGGCCGAGTGTTCCCACAGTGGCAAACTGAGGAAAGCCGGCGGCGTGGACGACGGTGACCGGAGCTCCGTAAGGGAGAGTCGTGTCTGCTGACTGGAAGCACAGACGAGTGCCCGACGAATCCTGATCGGCGGCGAACATTCTCGGCCTGCCGTCCGGACCGATGACGGTCAACGCCCTGGCCTCGGCGGAAATCTCGTCAGTGCGCGGCTCGCGGCCGCACGCCGAGAGGACAGCGATGCAAGCCAGCCCGACGACACTGATTCTCAACGGGATCAGGGGGCAGTAGAGCGCGCTACAGCTCTCTCCGATTGAGAAGCTGGTGCGCGTAATCCACCGCTCTCGCGGTAAGCGCCATGTAGGTAATGCTTGGATTCTGGTTCGCGGTCGACGGCATGCACGCTCCATCCGTCACGAACACGTTGGGCGCATCCCACACCTGATTGTGCGAATTGAGCACCGAGGTCTTCGGATCTCGCCCCATGCGCGCGGTACCCGTCTCGTGAATCACCAGGCCAGGCGGATTGTCTTCCTTGTATTGCCTGATGTTGGTCGCGCCCAGTGCCTCCAGCATTTCCGTAGCACTCACCACCATGTCCTCCTGCATCTTCTTTTCGTTTTCGCTGTAAACGCAGTTCACTCGCAGAGCTGGTATCCCCCACGCATCGACGAGATGCGGGTCCAGCTCGACGTAATTCTCGTGACGCGGAAGCATCTCGCCAAAGCCGCCGAAATCCATCTCCCACGGTCCGAGGTCACCGATCAGGGACTTCTTGAACGAGGCGCCGAAGCCGGGCATTTCTGATCCTCGGTCCCAGCCAGGACGCGATGCGCGACCCTCGAATCCGTACCCGCGCAGGAAATCCGGATGCTTCGTCTTCACATTTCGGAAGCGCGGGACGTAGATCGCGTCGGGCCGGTTGCCGATCTCCCGGCGGTTCGTCGCAAAGGGCAGAGTTCCGGTCGCGCCGCCGTCCATGATGTGGTCCATCAGGTTGTGTCCCAGCTCACCGCTGGAGCTGCCGAGGCCATTCGGGAATTCACTCGTCGCCGAGTTGAGCAGAATGCGCGTCGATTCCATCGCCGACGCATTGAGGAAGATCACCTTCGCGTTGACGTCGAACATCTGCTTGGTGTTCGCGTCAATGACACGGACGCCGGTCGCGCGTTTCTTTGCGGGATCGTAGATCACGCTGTGCACCACGCTGAACGGTCGCAGTGTCAGGCGTCCGGTCTTGCGCGCGGCGGGTAGCGTCGAGTTGATGCTGCTGAAGTACGAGAGTGTTATGCATCCTCGCGCACAATGCCCGCACAAGTGGCACTTCTGGCGTCCGCCATGATCTTCCGTCAACACCGCCAGACGCGCGTTCGTTATCACGCGCTCCCCGCCAAATTTCGTGAGCAGAATGTCGCGCGACTTCTGCTCCGCCGCGTTCAGCGGCCACGGCGTCTGGAACTCGCCGTCCGGCACTTGTGGAAGGTTTTCACGACGCCCTTGAATGCCGACGAATTTTTCGACGTAGCTCCACCACGGAGCGAGATCGGCGTAGCGGAGTGGCCAGTCTACTCCATAGCCCTCTCTCGCGTTCGCGGTGAAGTCGAGATCACTCCATCGGTAGACGCACCGGCCCCACATGATCGAGCGGCCACCAACCTGCCGTCCCCGTATCCAGTAAAATGGCTTGCCTTCCGGAAATGAATACGGGTTATCCAAATCGTTGACGAAAAACTTGGACGACCACTCGTCGCACGCACCTGTGTGGCGCTGGATGGGTTGATAGCGCTCGACCTGTTTGCGGTTACCCATTCCCCGATAACGTTTTTCCCCCGGAAGCACGTGCTCCACATAGTCCACCGCCGGATCGATCGGCCGTCCCGCCTCGAGCACGATGGTGCGCAATCCCTTCTCGGTCAGCTCCTTTGCGGCCCAGCCGCCCGAAATTCCGGAGCCTACGACGATTGCATCAAATGTCATCGGAGGCATGATCAGACCGCCGGCGTGAATGGGACGTTGCCCTGATATCCATTGAAGAACATCTGCACCTTGAGGATCTCCTGCTCGACACGACTCGATGTGAAATAGCCATACACAGTAAGTGCCTTGAGTCGCGCGAACGCGAGGCCGGCGCCTGTCTTGTCCCCCCTCGCGGCATCGAGAGCCGTCATGAGCTCGACTTTCTTCGCTGCCGGCAAAGCGACGAATCGAGGTGAGCCCATCGCCGACGCGCGCACATCGATGTCGCTCAGGCCGGCGAGAAACGCGGCCCTCTCATCGTCGCTCGCCCATTCGGTCAGTATGAGATCGATGAACTCCGGGACCTTCACGCTGGTCGCGCCCGGAGTGTCTGTCTCGGGGATGATCATTTCAGCAATGTTCGTGACCAGCGCCTGCTGATCGCGATTCAGCGTCCTGAACGGAACGTCGTCCAAGCGGAGATGGAGCTCCGCGCCGAGCTTTATCGCGGCTTCGGCGCCGCGCGGGATGAAGGGCAGCGCAAGGGCGGCGCCGAGGAACTGTACGACTTCGCGTCTTCGCATGTCGGACACCGGAGGGTGGACGATCCTGTAGCAGAAGTGAGGCGAGTCGAACGTAGGACGCAGACATTCAGCCGTCAAGCGAAGCCGACTCCGCTCGCCGACGGAATGGTCAGAAGTACCTAGTCCTCCATTTTGCCCAGGCTTTCTCGGATGAACTTCCCGCGCTGGCCGATGAGAGTGATCCCGGCGGACATGGCGCCGAAAAACAGAAGAACGGCTCTGAAGCGGCCGGCGAACCTGTCGAGCACGAGTCCCCATCCCAACTGGTATCCGCCGCGTGTGCGTTGAGCCTTGTCGCTCATCTTCTCCCAGCCTGTTGAGACCAGGTCGACCCGCGTGCGGTCTCCCTCGGGCGAAAAAGTGATCTCGATCCGCTGGGCATCCGACACGGCCCGACTGGGATGGAAGGTGAACGCCACCCTGCGCGGCGCCTCGAGCGCGATGACTGTGCCCCATCGCATGCGCGTGCCGTCCTTGTGCTCTTCATAGATCCGCCCGCCCTCGCGGGGCTCGAACACCACGCGCTTGACCCTGCTCCCGCCGATTGAGTAGCTGTAGGAGGGCCACCACTTAGCGAAGTCCTCGGTAAAACGGCGGTACGCCTCGTCCTGGGACCAGGACACGGAGACAGATCTGAGAATTGGCGCGACCGATGGCTGTTTCTTCCTGGGCATCAGCGGGCTCCTCTTAGCAGGCATGATTCGGGTGGCGGGTCCGTGAGCAACGAGACCGCTTCTAACCCGCCACGCGCGCTGGCTGCGCTCGACGCGTCGGCGCGGGACGCCCGAACGGCACTGACTGCGTCGGTCGCCTGTTCCGCGCATCGTACGCGGCCCGCGCGGAATCCACTTCGGCGAGATGCGCGCCCGACCACTGGACGAGCCCGCGCACCAATTGACGAAGTGTCGCACCGAGTCTCGTGAGCGCGTACTCCACCCGCGGCGGCACTTCGGGATAAACCGTGCGCGTCACCAGGCCATCGCGCTCCATGCCGCGAAGCGTCACCGTCAACATCCGTTGACTGATCCCATCCACCCGGCTCCGCAGCTCGTTGAACCGCAATGTGCCGGCATCGCCGAGCACGTGGATGACGTAAACGGACCACTTGTCTCCGACACGCGCCAGCATCTCGCGCGCGTGGCAGTTCGCGGGCGTATGCTCCAGCTCGGCGGGCCGCGCGATTGGCTTTCTTGCCATTGGTTACTCCGAGGTGACTCGGGCACGTTCGCGTGCCTTCTTTTTCGCCGCGAACGATCCCTTTAGGTTGCTAATAGTTACGAACAGTAACCTACATCGATCAAGGGAGCCGCACCATGGGTACGTACGCAGCAGATACACAGACGCTGAGCATTGGACTTCTGCTCGTGCGAGTCGTCATTGGCCTGTTGATGGCCGGGCACGGGGCGCAGAAGTTGTTCGGATGGTTCGGAGGCTACGGGCTCCGCGGAACCGGCGAATTTTTCGTCCAGCTCGGCTTTCGCCCCGGCCCTGCCTTCGCGGCGGCGGCCTCGATCAGCGAGATTGCCAGCGGACTCCTCGTCGCGTTTGGGTTCCTCGGCCCCATCGGGCCGGCGCTCATGGTCTCGGTCATGATCGTTGCGGCGATCACGGTACACTGGGAGCACGGATTGTTCGCCATGAACAACGGCATCGAGATGCCATTGTTGTACGGTGCCGCCGCGTTCGGGCTCGCTCTGACCGGCTTCGGTCAGTACTCGCTCGACGCGCAGCTTGGCATCGCGGGACGTTGGTCCGCGGAGGGCATATGGATCGTTCTGGCCTTGGGGATCGTTGGCGGATTCGCCAATCTTGCCCTCCGGCGTCGTCCCGCCATCGCGGCAAGGACGTAATGACGGAGGCTACGAGTGCAGGTCGGCGTTGATAGCTTCGCGGCAGCGCACGATGAGACCAGCCGGGCGCTGAGTCCAGCGGAGCGTCTGCGCAACCTGATCGAGGAGATCGAACACGCCGACCAGGTTGGACTCGATGTCTTCGGAATCGGAGAACACCATCGCAAGGACTTCCTGGACTCCGCCCCCGCCGTCATTCTCGCAGCCGCGGCGGCCCGGACGAGTCGCATACGTCTCACCAGTGCTGTAACAGTCCTGAGCTCAGCCGACCCGGTGCGAGTATTTCAGAACTTCGCGACTCTCGATCTCATATCGCAGGGCCGGGCGGAAATCGTCGTAGGCCGTGGCTCGTTCGTTGATTCGTTCCCGTTATTCGGCCTCCTACTGGAGGACTACGACTCGCTGTTCGCCGAGAACCTGGACCTGCTGCTCAAGATCCGTGACAACGAGCACGTTACCTGGTCCGGCAAACATAGAGCTGCTCTGACAGGCCAGGGCGTGTACCCGAGACCACTGCAGAATCCCTTGCCGATATGGCTGGGTGTTGGTGGAACCCCAACATCATTCGTCCGCGCAGGCGCGCTCGGACTTCCTTTGATGGTCGCCATAATCGGGGGGCAAACGCACCGTTTCCGTTCGCTCGTCGATCTGTATCGCGAGGCGGGCCTGCGCGCGGGCCACTCGCCCGATCGACTCAAGGTCGGCGTGCACTCGCTCGGCTATGTCGCGGCGACGACCCAGGAGGCAGCCGATGATTTCTTTCCCGGCTACGCTCGCGCCTTCACCGATATCGGGAAGGAGCGTGGATGGCCTCCCGTCACCCGTGCGGCTTTCGACGCTCAGCGAGGTCCACAAGGCGCGCTGCTGATTGGCAGTCCCGACGAGGTTACAGAGAAGATCATTCGACATAGCGGAGCGCTGGGCGGCGTTTCACGCTTCACTTTTCAAATGAACGCAGCTTCCCTGCCCCACGCGAAGCTCATGCAAGCCATCGAATTGCTCGGCACCCGCGTCGCACCCGCGTTGCGCAAGGAACTCGCACCCGCGCTCATCCCCTAAACTCGCAACCGCGGTCCAGCCTAAACGCTGCGCCGCGCCCGGGTGAGCACGGCGGCAGCAGCAAGCGCGACGACAAACGCGGGCAGCGCCGTCATGACTGGCCATATCGCGATGGCGATGGCGGGGAAATGGTGCTGCGTTGCCTGCGCATGAAGCCTTGCTGCGACCGCAAGTCCGAACGCCCCCAGGCCGGCAGCCAACGATGCGTGCAGCGCCGTTGTTCGAGACGAGCTACGCAGCCGAACCTGTTCGTAGACTATGTGCGCGGCGAACGCGGCGGCGCTGATCACCCAGGCGGCTAGCCGCCACGCAACCCGCACCTGATTGGACCCGGCCGATTTGGCGAGTGCCCCGAAGACGAGACCGGCAGCAAGGTACAGGATGCCCACGAGCAGCACAGTCCGGACCCACCGCATGTGACCTGTTGCGTTCATATGTGGCCTGACGCCCTGGTTCAACCGCAATCACGTTACAACAATTGCGATGAAGTCGCATCCGGAAGTGGCGTAGGATGGCGGGAAGTCGCATCCAGTGCCTCCAAATTCCCGGGCAGCAAGAACTTGCCGTTCGCGCTCTCGAGCCGCAGAATCAAGGAGCCACATGACACGATTATCTGTCGCCGCGGCCGCGATTCTTCTCACTCTCCCCGCGGTCGCCGCGTATTCGCAGGAGCACGCACATCCCGAGGCGGCACCGACTGAAAAGTTGGGCACCGTTCACTTCGCGACGTCGTGCAGCCCCAGCGTCGCGCCGCAGTTCGACCGCGCGGTTGCGCTGCTCCACTCCTTCGAATTTGGCGCGTCGATCCAGGCCTTCAATGCAGTGCTCGCTGCCGACTCCTCATGTGCCATGGCGGACTGGGGGATCGCGCTCAGTCGATGGACCAATCCGATGGTGGCCGGAAATCGATCCGCCGCGCAGCTCCTTCAGGGCCAACAGGCCGTCGACGCCGCGATGCGACTCGGCGTTCACGCCTCCGACCGTGAGCGCAGCTATATACACGCCGTCAGCCAGCTCTACGACGACTTCGAGCACAAGGATCAGCAGACGCGCGTCGTCGCCTACGCGAGCGCGATGAACCAGCTCGCGATGCAGCAGCCGGCAGACACCGAGGCCATGATCTTCTACGCGATCTCCCTCACCGCCTCTGCGTCTCCGACGGACAAGACGTACGCAAATCAGCTGAAGGCGGGTAGCATTCTCGAAGCGCTCTGGGCGAAGCAGCCGAATCACCCGGGGCTCGCGCATTACATCATTCACACCTACGACTATCCGGCGCTCGCCGACAAGGCGCGAGCTGCAGCGGAGCGCTATGCGAGCATCGCGCCGTCCGCCGCGCATGCGCTGCACATGCCTTCGCACACGTTTACCAGGGTCGGCATGTGGCAGGAATCAGTCGACGCAAACAATCGGTCGATTAAGGTCGCGCTGAGCACCGGCTCCATCGCAGAGGCGTTGCACGCCGCCGACTACGACATGTACGCGTATCTACAGATGGGAAAGGAGTCCGAGGCGAAAGCGATTCTCGACGGACTCCCGGCACTCGCCGCGCGCTTCGACCCCAACGCAATTACTGGCGCCGCGCCCGGTTCCGCGGGCGTGTTCGCGCTGGCCGCGATTCCGGCGCGCTGGGTGCTCGAGCGGAGCGCCTGGACCGAAGCCGCCGCGCTCGAGCCGAAAGCGAGCGCCTATCCGTACACGGAAGCGATGACCTACTTCGCCCGCGCGCTCGGCGCGTCGCATATTGGCGATCTCGCTAAGGCAAAGGCGGCCGTCGATTCACTGGCGTCGATTCAGCAGCAGTTGAGTGCGACGGGCGAAGGATACTGGTCGGAGCAGGTGGCCATCCAGCATCTCGCCGCCGAGGCCTGGCTCGATCTCGCCGAACACCGGGAGAACGATGCTCTGATGCGCATGCGCGAAGCCGCCACGCGTGAGGACGCGACCGATAAAAGCGCTGTGACACCCGGGCCGCTGGCGCCCGCGCATGAGTTGCTCGGCGATATGCTGACGGAGCTCAAACGGCCGGCCGAGGCGAGCGCGGAGTATCGCGCGACACTGCAGAAGGAGCCGAATCGCCGGCACGCGCTCCGTCGCCTCGGCTTGAAGTCGCATGATTAGGATCCCCCGATGAACAGCCTGCCCCCGCTAGCTTTGGACCCATGACGATCAACAAACCAACAATTGCGATTCTCACCGGCGGCGGCGACGTCCCCGGTCTCAACCCCGCCATCCGGGCGATCACGATCCGCGCGCTACGCGAAGGGTACCGCGTTATCGGCATTCGGCGCGGTTGGGCGGGACTCGTCGACTACAATCGCGACGATGGCGCCGACAACTCCGAAAGCGTGGTGGAGCTCTCGGAGGCCGTCGTGAATCGCGCCGGCCGCAGCGGCGGCACTTTTCTCCACACCTCTCGAACGCGGCCAAGCCACCTGCCACGCGCGCGCGTGCCGGCGCATCTCACCGGCTACGACGAGCCAATCAACGACGTCACGAAGGACGTGCTCCGGAACCTCGAGCACATCGGAGTCGACGTACTGATTCCGATCGGAGGCGACGACACGCTCAGTTACGGCAAACGCCTGCACGATGAAGGCGTAAACGTCGTCGCCATCCCGAAGACGATGGACAACGACGTGTACGGCAGCGATTACTGCATCGGCTTCAGTACCTGCGTCACGCGTACGATCGAGCTCACGCACCGCCTGCGCACCTCGGCCGGGTCCCACGAGCGCTTTCTGGTCATCGAGGTTTTCGGCAGATACGCCGGCTTCACGGCGCTCCTGCCGACGATGGCCGGTGCGGCCGACCGCTGCCTCATCCCAGAGTATCCGGTCGACGTCGAGCATCTCGCCGAGCTGATGACCTACGACCACAACAGGAATCCCAGCAAGTACTCGGTGGTGCTCGTGTCGGAGGGAGCACACCTCAAGACGCAGGAAGGAATGAGCTTCGAGAGCGAAGAGAAGGACATGTTCGGACACCGCAAGCTCGGCGGCATCGGTGACAAGGTCGCGGCCGCGCTCAAGGAGTATTCGCCCAAATACAACAACGGCAGGNNGCTCGACTCGATTGTGCCGATGGCGTTCGGCAACCTCGCGCTCGACCTGATCCTGAAGAAGGAATTCGGCCGGCTCGTGAGCGTTCACAAGGGGTTTTACGACAGCGTTCCGATCACGAGCGTGACGTCGGAGAAGAAAATCGTCGACGTGAAGAAGTACTACAACACCGAGCGCTTGCGGCCGATCTACGAGTTCGACGGAGCGCCGCTGTTCATCATGACGAGCGATTGAAGGGGAAGAAGATGACCATCTCAGCGATTCGAGCTGTGGTCATGGCCTGTTCGGCGAGCGCGTAATGCTGGCTACGTCGACCTCAAATAGGCGGGGCCAGAGCTTCCCGGTTACGAACAGCCGATTCCTGACAGAATCGAATGCGATGCCGTTCGCGACGCCGCCGCGCCTGGCTACGTCCTGGCGTTGCGCTGCAGTCAGCAAATTCCCCACATCAATCCAACCCACGACACGCCCAGTTGTCGGGTCGATGCGAGCAATGAGATCTGTCTGATACACGTTCGCCCACAGTTCACCCCGCACCCACTCCAACTCATTGAGCATCCAGACCGTGCTATCTGTCTCGCGCACCCGTATCGTGCGTAGCTCGCGGAATCCGGTTGGATCCAGCACGCGAATTCGACTGGTGCCGTCGCTCATGTACAAAACGCGAGTGTCAGTCGTGAGTCCCCATCCCTCGCCGGCGTATGAGAAGCTGTCAATTGGGCTGAGTGTAGTGGCATCGTAGACGTGTCCCCGGCCGCCGCGCCATGTCAGTTGGTAAAGGCGGTCTCCAACCACAGTTATTCCCTCTCCGAACTCTGTCGCGGGCAGCGCCCTTCTGCGACGAACACTTCCTGTCGCCACATCCACCTCGCGCACATCTGACTGGCCCAGAAGTCCCGTGCTTTCGAGCAACCGCCCGTGATAGATCGCCAGTCCTTGCGTATACGCCGCCGTATCGTGCGGCCAACTTCGGATGACGCGAGGGCGAGACACGAGTGTGGTTGTGTCGAAGGGAATTGCCGGCGGCCGCGCTTCGGCGTGAGTCTGCGGCAGCGTTAGCATGCCGGGCGGGAGCGCCGGCGGTCGATCAGCGCTGCTGTCACTCGCGTTCCCGTCGCAGGCTGCGAGACAAAGCGCCGCGACGATAACTATCGCACCGCTGTTCATCAGGCCGAGCGATTGGTCCAGGCAAGGTAAAGACTCATTACTTCCACACCATCTGGTACACTAGCGCGCCGAGCACGCCGCCGATAATGGGACCGATGATCGGAATCCACGCGTAGCCCCAGTCGGAGCTCCCCTTGCCGGCGATCGGGAGCACCGCGTGCGCGATCCGTGGCCCGAGATCGCGCGCCGGGTTGATCGCGTAACCGGTCGGACCACCAAGCGAGAGACCGATGGCCATCACGATCACGCCCACGAGCAGCGGCCCGAATCCCTTCGCCAAGTCCGAGCCGGGCACGAAGTTGCCGGGCGAGATCACTGCGAGGAGCGCAAGCACGAGGGCGAATCCGCCGATGATCTCTGCCAGGAGATTGGCGCCCGGCTGACGGATCGCGGGCGTGGTTGAGAATACCGCGAGCTTGCTCACCGGATCCGGCGTCGCCTTCCAATGCGGCAGATATGCGAGCCAGACGATGACGCCGCCCAGGAATCCACCGGCGATCTGAGCGGCGATGTACATGGGAACTTTGGCCCAATCGAAGGCTCCGATGGACGCCAGCGCAATCGTCACGGCGGGATTCAGGTGCGCGCCGCTGATGCTGTTCACGCAGTAGACGGCGATCGTGACGCCGAACGCCCAGCCGGCGGAGATGACGATCCAGCCGGAGTTGTGCCCTTTCGTCCGTTGAAGCACGACGTTGGCGACGACGCCATCGCCGAGCACAATGAGGATCGCGGTTCCGAAGAGCTCTGCGAGTATAGGCGACATGATGATCCGCGGTGAAAGGGTCTGGTGGCTTGCTTCAGCTCCGTCCGATTCTACCAGTCAGTCGAGCGATAGTCCTTTAGAAACTTTCCCCAAATGTGCACGCCCGTGTTGAATCCGGAAATGATCGGGTCAACGATTCTTGCCGCGCCGTCCACGATGTCCAACGGAGGATGGAA
>PKVB01000085.1:0-10150 GCA_003131365.1 Gemmatimonadota bacterium
CATGTTCTCCGAGTGCTTCGACGCTGGTGGATACTGGTACAACAGCAAGCAGCTCCTGGGGCCGGTCGTCTTCCAGCCAAATCCGGGCGCCGGCTACAAGAACAACTGGAATTTTGTGGAAGCCTACTTCCAGTTGAACACGATCGTGAACGGCATCGGCCAGGCGGACGGGGTGATGCAGTACTGGTTCAACGGAACTCTGGTCATCGACCGCCACGACATTCTATTTCGGACGGGAGCTCATCCCACGCTCCAGTTCAACGNNCGTATACCGTAACGCCGTCCACGACGGTTGGAGGGGCCGAATACTCCGGGTGGCTGACTGTCAAAGTGCGCCTCTATCGATGGGGGATGTGGTTGGAGCCGATCCTTCCGCGCGCGTCACAGTCCTGTTGCTCTCCCACAACACCTTTGATTAGCCCGTACATCACAAGGGTGGGCTCTGCGAATCCTGTCGGCCTCCCAAGCCGCGTGATGACAGCGGGTTAGCCCGCGAGTGCCGCCGTCAAATCAAGGTGCTGACCGCCGCAGATAGGCGGCACCTTTGCTGCAACCGCTACCACCGAAAAGCTTGCACGAGTCGGACACCATGGACTGAGACTAATGAGTCCGATCGATGGCTTGCTTAGTGTCCGAGAGGGGCGACGATAGATCAATGCTCACAGTGATGTTTGCAACTCGCAACGGAATGCACACGCTTCCAGGCGTACTTTCCGCGTATCGCCAACTCGAAGTGCCAACAGGTGGTTGGAAGCTCATCGTAGTGGACAATGCAAGCACGGACGCAACCGGCGAGATCATCAAGTCATTCCTCGACCGACTGCCGCTCACATATCTCTACGAAGAGAAACCCGGCAAGAATCTCGCTTTGAACACCGCACTCGATCAAGTCGAAGGGGATCTGGTTCTGCTGACCGATGACGACGTTTTCCCTCGATCGAACTGGTTGGTCTGTATGCGGAACGCGGCCGACAGTCTCCCAGCATATTCAGTCTTTGGCGGGGTTGTCCGGCCTCATTGGGAAGTCATGCCTCCCAACTGGATCGTTGAGTGGGTGCCAGGCGGGCCCGTATTTACGCTCACCCCACCGTCCATGCCCGAAGGCCCAATGGCTCCCAGCGCTGTATATGGCCCCAACATGGCGGTGCGCACGGAGATCTTTAGGCAAGGCTTTCGCTTCGACCCGACCATTGGGCCTCGGAGAGCTAACTATGCGATGGGAAGCGAAACCGAATTTGTCGTACGATTGGCGAAGCATGGCCATTCCGCCTGGCACGTTCGTGATGCCGAGGTAGAGCACTTCATCCGTGATTTCCAATTGCACCGGTCCTGGATCCTGCGTCGGGCGATCCGGTTCGGCCGCGGTCTCTATCGTATGACCCACACTGAGCAACGCCGGCAATTATCGACCTGGCGCGGAATACCAAGGCATTTATTCAAACAGCTGCTCGTGCAAACGGCGCTGGTTCTGAAAGGCGTAGCGTGCTTCGACGACGAAACTGTTTTCCGCGCGCGATGGACCTTCAATGTCGTGTGGGGTCAGATCATCGAAGCGCGTAACCTGCGCGGCCAGCCGGTATCAGCATGAGTTCCAACTGGTCACAATCAGAGCTTCGCAACCGGCGACGAGCGACGAGGTTATCGGGGATGTCTGTGAAAAGGGAGTTGGTGTACGACGTAGGCTTCAACATTGGGCAGGATACTGCGTTCTATCTTTCTCGCGGCCATCGAGTGGTGGCAGTCGAGGCTGATCCGACTTTGGCCGAAGCTGGGCGTAAACTGTTCAGTCGCGATATCGAAGCGGGGAATCTCGAAATCGTGAATGTTGGTATCGCGCAGGAAGAAGGGTCGGCCGAGTTCTGGATCTGTGAGGGAAAGCCGGAATTCAACTCGTTCTATCAAGGGATTGCGGCACGCAACGGTTATCAGAGCCATCCCATACAGATTCCGACGACGCGGTTTGCTTCGGTGCTGCGGCGTTTCGGAACGCCGTACTTCCTGAAAATTGATATAGAAGGCAACGAGATGTTGTGCCTCGNNGACCTAGACCGATCCAGCTTGCCAAGATACATCTCCATAGAAAGCGAATGTGCAGTCGACGCTAAACCGATCAGTGCAGCCGACGGCCTGCGCGTCTTGCACAAGCTTCGTGACTTGGGATATCAGTCGTTCAAGCTCATAGATCAATTCACCTTCTGTTCGATATCTGTCCCGCCGTCACTCAATTACATCATTGATAGCGTGTCGAGAAAATGGCTGATGAGGGCTCCACTGAACGTCATCCGAGGCACGCACCGTCTTTCGCAACACCTGATGACCAAACCCAAGCTGGAGCGCAATCTTCGATGGAAGTTCCCGCTGGGTTCGTCGGGCGCGTTGGGAGAGGACACGGCCGGAACCTGGATCAGTTGCGAGGCCGCTGAACGGGCGTACCGCCAGCACCGCGAATCCTACTTTCGGACACCAGGTGTGGCGCACCATTCGTTCTGGTGCGACTGGCACGCCAAGCTGGAAACTCAGGCTCCCGCGGACCGGCTCAGCCGATCGGTTCGCAGTGAAGAAAGGAACATCTCATGACTTCCGTCACCATTGGCCAAGCGCATACCCCGACATCCTCGGCAACGCTTGCGCTGCAGCACCGAGCTCACGAGATCATTCCGGGCGGCGCTCACACTTACGCCAAAGGTGACGACCAGTACCCCGAGACTGCACCGCCATTCATCGCTCGCGGCTCAGGATCGCACGTATGGGACCTGGACGGAAATGAGTTCATTGAGTACGGCATGGGCCTCCGATCGGTCGCATTGGGTCATGCCTTTCCGTCAGTGCTGGAGGCAGTCCGACAAGAGCTGGTAAATGGCAGCAACTTCACCCGTCCGAGTCCCCGCGAAGTAGAATGCGCAGAGACTTTTCTCTCGTGTGTTTCTGGCGCGGAGATGGTCAAGTTCGCCAAGAACGGCTCCGATGCGACAACTGCCGCCCTCAAACTGGCTCGAGCCTATACAGGGCGTGATCTCGTCGCGATCTGCGGTGATCAGCCGTTTTTCTCGACTGATGACTGGTTCATCGGTTCTACGAAAATGCCGGCGGGCATTCCCGATGCAATCCGCGAGCTTACGGTCAAGTTCCGCTTCAACGACTCCAGCAGCCTCGAGTCGTTGTTCATAGCGCATCCCAATCGAATTGCCTGTGTGGTACTGGAAGCCGAGACGGCCGTCCCTCCTCAACCGGGTTTCCTGGCGGAGGTACGTGGGCTGTGCGACCGTCATGGCGCGTTGCTCGTGCTTGATGAGACGATCACAGGATTCCGGTGGCATGTTGGCGGCGCACAACGCCTGTACGGCATCGTGCCCGATCTTTCCACGTTTGGTAAAGCCCTAGCCAACGGTTTCGCACTCGCCGCTCTCGCGGGAAAGCGAGAGGTGATGGAGCGCGGGGGACTGACGCATTCGACAGAGCGTGTGTTCCTGCTGTCGACGACGCACGGTGCGGAAACGCATTCGCTCGCGGCGGCAACCGCCTCGATGCAAGTGTTTCAAAATGAGCCGGTCGTCCAGACGCTGTACCTTCAGGGCGAGAGGCTGCGGCGCGGCGTCGAAGAAGTCGCGCGACGGCACGGGGTCCAAGACTACATCCAGGTTGTTGGCCGATCATGCAATCTGGTCTTCTCAACGAAGGGAGCCGATCAAAAGCCCTCGCAGGCGTTTCGCGCGCTGTTGATGCAAGAGCTGATTCGCGGCGGTGTTCTGGCTCCGTCGTTCGTAGTGAGCTACTCACATAGCGATGATGACATCGATCGAACCATCGAAGCAGTGGATTGCGCCGCGGAGGTCTACGCTCGCGCCCTGACGGATGGAGTAGATTCGCATCTGGTCGGCCGGCCTGTGAAGCCGGTCTTCCGCCCCTTCAATTGACTCTCCCCGGATTCAAGAACCGCGGCGCTCATCGGACGGAAGTAGTAGCACGAACCGATTCGCAGCGCCGGGTGAGTGTATCGCCCTCCATCTTCGACGAAGCTATCACCGCCGAAGAGAGAGTGAGCGAAGTGCGTGCTGGGGCACCTACTGGTGCTCGATCTGTTCCGAATGCGCCACGGATCGGTGTGATCTATCCTTCTGGTTGGGGTAATCTCGGAGACGAGGCGATACTTCAGGCTACGTTCCACGCTCTACGTCAGCGCTGGCCGGAAACGGAGCTGCGCGCGTTCACACTGCATCCCGCGCGTACAGCCGCCAATCATGGCGTGGCCGCCGAGCCTCTGACAGGTGTGAATCGCCCGCTGTTCTGTGCACCCAGGGAGGAGGAGCCGTTTCCTGTGCGTGCCGCGCGGTCGATAGCACGCCGAACTCGCCGCGTGCCGCTGATGGGACAGGTGACGAGATGGGCCTCTGACTGGACCGCTGACATGGTCTTCGAGGCCAAAGCGCTCGCGCGCGCGTGGCGATGGTTGCGATCAGCTGATCTCCTTCTCGCCTCGGGTGGCGGCCAGCTTGATGACGTTTGGGGCGGTGCCTGGAGCCAGCCTTACGCGCTAGCGCGTTGGGCCTGGCTCGCGAAACGCGCGGGAGTGCCGTTTGCCTTTCTCAGCGTCGGTTATGGCGGTGCGTCAACCTGGCTGAGCAGACGACTTTTACGCTACGCAGTCGAACAGGCTACGTATTGTTCCGTTCGAGATTCCGGATCGCGCGCGCTTACCGCGCAACTGGGGATCAAACGCGACATCCCCATCGTGCCGGACCTTGCATTTGCGCTCACCTGCAAGGCGCCGTGGCCGCGTCGGCGACCCGGGTATGAGGTGGGTATCAGCCCGATGACGTACCTCCGCCCCGGCAGCTGGCCCAGCGAAGACGCAGCGGAATACCAGCGCCTCGTAGGTCTCTGGGCCGACCTGGTGACTGCCACCGTGATAGATGGCAATCGCGTGCAACTGTTCGTCAGCGCCCCGGAGGATATGGTGGCGGTGAATGATGTCTGGGATCGTCTCGATGAGACGACCCGCGCAGACACGTCCATTAATCAGGCGACGAGCCCCGACTCCCTTTTGGAATTCTATCGCGGGGTGGACATGGCCATTTCCAGTCGACTTCACGGCGTTCTTCTGGCAATGGTCGCGGCTCGCCCCGTGCTCGCACTTTCACACGAGCGGAAAGTGCGAACGGTGATGGACGACGCCGGAATGTCGGCGTTCTGCGCTGACCTGACCACGGCTTCTGCCGACGAGACGATGGCGATATTGCGCGACCTCACTGATCATCTCGATTCCTGTGGGGAGGGTTTGCGTGATTACGTGGCTAACGCGCGCGCCTCCGTCGTGCAACAACAGGAATTGCTGCCGCAGCTTCTCAAGCAGATCCAATGAGCCGCCAGCCGCTTGTCAGTGTAGTCACACCGTTCTACAATACCGCGGACTACCTTCGCGAGTGCATCGAAAGCGTGCTCGCGCAAACCTATTTACGCTTCGAGTACTTGCTGGTCGACAACCAAAGCACCGACGGTTCGGCCGAGATCGCCGCCGAGTATGCGGAGAGAGATCAGCGGATTCGGGTGATACGCAATCCTGAATTCGTCGGCCAGGTCCGAAATTACAATCGCGCTCTTCGCCAAGTCGCTCGAGATGCGCGCTACGTAAAACTCGTGCAGGCGGACGACTTCATTTTCCCCGAGTGCCTTGAGCGAATGGTAGCCGTTGGAGAAGCACATCCGACTGCTGCAATCATCAGCTCTTATTTCCTGATGGGCCGAAACCTTTCCGGAAGCGGGATTGAATGGCCGACTGAATTCATTTCGGGACGAACCGCGAGCAGGCTGCAGCTGCTCGAGAAACGCTTCATCTTCGGCTCACCAACGACACTATTGTACCGTGCTGATATCGTCGCGAACCGACGGCCGTTTTATCCCGAATCGTCTCTCCACGACGACACCGACCTATGCTATGAGGTGCTCGCCGACGCGGACATGGGCTTCGTGCATCAAGTTCTGTCCTTTACTCGCACGGGTAACGGCGGAGTCCTCACAGATATCGAGCGATTCGATTGGCGCGTGCTGGACTCCTACATGGTTCTGCGAAAGTTTGGACCGCGTTTTCTTTCCACGGAGGAGTTGAACAGCAGCATCCGGCCGGTGCGGGCGGAATACCTGAGGATCCTCGGCGAAGGTGCCCTTCTCGCGCGCGAGAGAGAGTTTTGGAACTATCATCAAAGGGGCCTGGCGACGGTTGGGGAGGAGCTTCCTTCGAGCTTGGCTCTTGCGCCCCACGTGGGGCGGGCAGCGCTCAAGGCCATCGCCAGGCCGAGGTGGCTCTGGCGGGAACGTGCCCGATTAAAGCGGTCAAAGTTTGTGGAGAACGCGGGTGATTAATGCGCTCCGGGAANNTACATGATCACCTGGCGGGAAATCAGGATCCGGTACAAACAATCGGTGATGGGACTCCTCTGGGCGGTTCTCATGCCGATCATTATCACATCGGCGGGAGTAGTCGTGCGTATCGCCGCTTCGAGAGTGTCCGGGCGGCCAATCACCGGCGCGGATATTGGTGGCATCGGGGTGAAAGCACTGCCTTGGGCATTTTTCGTTTCCGCTCTGCGGTTTGGCACGACTAGCCTCACTGGCAACAGCAGTCTGGTCACCAAGATCAAGTTCCCGCGCCTCATTTTTCCCCTGTCATCGATGCTGACTTCGCTCTTCGATATGGGAATAGCAGTGCCAGTACTGCTCGTGGTTCTTCCATTCGCGGGAGTAGGGCTATCGCTTACCATGCTATGGGCGCCCCTGCTGTTGCTCCTTCTCGTGATTTTTACCGCAGGATTGTGCATTGCCATGTCAGCAGCGAATCTTTTCTTTCGCGACATCAAGTATATCGTCGAGGTCGTGCTGACCTTCGCGATTTTTTTTACCCCGGTGCTTTATGACGCCTCAGTCGCTGGCAGGTGGCGCTCGATTCTAATGCTGAACCCGCTTGCGCCACTGCTCGAAGGCCTGAACTCGAGTGTGATCCTGGGTCGGCAACCGGAGCTTCGATGGGTCGCCTACAGCGCGTGCGTGTCGGTTCTCCTCTTCTGGAGCGGCGTCGTTTTCTTCCGCCGGCTCGAGCCACGCTTCGCGGAAAGCGTTTGAGGATGCGATGAGCGAACAGGCCCTGCGAATGAATCACGTTTTCAAGCGCTTCCGGCGTGGCGACCAGCACGATTCACTCCGTGATCTGATTCCCTCGCTAGTCAAGCGAGCAGTGCGCAAGGATCGCGAGCGCGCGTTGGCCCCGCAGGAGTTCTGGGTGCTCAACGACATTTCCTTCGAAGTCAAAAAGGGTGAGACCCTCGGCATCATTGGGCANNTCGGCCCCAACGGCGCCGGAAAGAGCACCATGCTCAAGCATTTGAGCGGAATCATGGTCCCCACTCGCGGGAGCATCGATGTCACGGGACGCCTCTCCGCGCTCATCGAGGTTGGGGCTGGATTTCACCCCGACCTGACGGGGCGCGAAAACGTGTTTCTCAATGGGGTCATCCTGGGCATGACGCGAGCGGAGGTCAAACGCAAGTTCGATGAAATTGTCGACTTCGCGGGTTTGGAAGAATTCATCGATACGCCCGTAAAACGCTATTCGTCAGGCATGTTCGCCCGTCTCGGCTTTTCCGTCGCGGCGCACCTCGAGCCGGATATCCTCGTGATCGACGAGGTCCTGAGTGTTGGTGACTTTGCGTTCCAGCGCAAAGGAATCGAGAAAATGCGCACAATCGCGAAGAGTGGCGCCACCGTAATTTTTGTGTCTCACAACCTCCAGGCCGTGGCGGAGTTCTGTCATCGGGGGATCCTTCTCGAGCGGGGCTCGATTGTCGCGGATGGACCGACCGATCAGGTTATCCGCCGTTATCTCGACACCGCGGTGAGTCACGGAGAACGAACGGTGCGCGGACCGGTTCGTATCGTCGGCACTTCAATAAGCGGCGCAGGCGGCGAAATCGGTCGATTCTCTGGCGGCAGTAGGGCTCGCATCAAGGTGATTCTGGAAGCGACACAGTCCGCCGAGAAGGTCGCGGTAGTAATCCAACTTTTCGACGCCGGCTTTTACGACGTCTTCAACACTTCGAGCGAAAGGCTGGGTCATTCGTCGGTTTGTCTCGATGCTGGCCAGAGGGCAGAATGTGAGTTCGAGGTTGACCTGCACCTCGGTGCGGGCACGTACTATCTCGGCGTCTACCTGTACCGATATGACATGGAACGAGAGTACGATCACATTTTCCCCGCCACATCTTTTGTCATGACAACGGATCGAGATACTCACGGTGCTGCCAATCTTTATCCGGTGGTGACGCGCTTCGAGGCTTTGAGTGAGTCGCGAGGGATCGCGCCGGTAGCGGCGGGNNGGAATGACTGAGATCTCGAATTCGAACGTAGAATCAGCGGCTGATGCGCTCCCCGCCGAGGCTGAGCAACAGCGGTTTTGGAACGAGTGGAACGCCAAATATCGCGGAGCCGGATACGACCCAAGCATCGATCCGCCAACGATGAAGCGACGGGACACAGTGCTCGACTGGATACGCCAGTTGGGACTGAGGCAGCCCCGTATTCTGGACCTGGGGTGTGCGACCGGTTGGTTGACGAGCCAGTTAGCGGAGTTTGGGCACGTTGTCGGGACCGATATCGCCGATGCATCAATTCGTGAAGCTCGAGATCGGTATCCACACATTCCTTTTGAATGCGGAGATTTCTCCAACTCCAATCAGGAGCAGGAAGGATTCGACATCGTAGTGTCTCTGGAGACGCTTAGCCATGTGGGCGATCAGCGGGCGTTCGTGAAGCGAATCCGGGATGTGCTAAAGCCCGGCGGGTACCTCATTCTGACCACTCAAAACCGGCTTGTGTTCGAGCGCCGAACCGACGTGACTCCAGTTGCAGTCGGGCAGATTCGCCGCTGGGTATCGCCGGGCGAGTTGCGTCGGCTGCTGCGAGACGATTTCGTCATTCGACGCCTCACGACACTCTTACCCGAAGGAGGATTGGGATTCCTCCGTGTCGTCAATTCGACCAGGGTCAACCGACTGCTGGGTCGATTCTTCTCGCGTGAGTCGATAGATCGAGCGAAGGAGCGACTCGGACTGGGCCAGACGATCGCTGTCCTTGCGCAGCGCAAATGAGGAAGCCGGCGTGATGCGCGAGGAGTTTCTCCGGTGTTGGCTGCTCTCCGTGCTCGTTGGCTGCAGCAGTACGAGTGGCGAGTCGTCGAGACTGTCTTCAGTCACCATAACGCCGCGCGGCGCCGTCATCGGCACTTCTGGCGTCGTCGACTTCCGAGCGACTGGGTCTTACGAGGATGGCTCGTCGCGCAACCTGACGGTCGCGTGGCAATCGAGCGTACCCGCGGTGGCGACAATCGATGCCGCCGGAACCGCGACTGGCAAAGCCGCAGGCACGACGCTCATACGCGCAGAAATTGGAGGCCTTCGAGATTCTACCTCACTGGTCGTTGCGACGAACGCTGCGTCTGGTCCGCTGCGAGTAAGCACAATCAACCCGCGCTACTTTGCCGATCCGTCGGGGCGGGTTGTGTATCTGACGGGGTCAGAGTATTGGAAAACCATAGAGGACAATGGCACGTCGAACCCGCCACCAACATTCGACTATCCAGCCTTTCTCAGTTTTCTCCAGCGTCATGACCACAACTTCACCCGCCTGTATATGTGGGAGCAGGCGCGCTGGAGCGCTGAGACGAGCCTGAGCCACTGGTTCTCGCCGACGCTTTACATGAGAACCGGGCCCGGTGTAGGAGCTGACGGAGGTGCCAAGTTCGATCTGAATCAGGTCAATCCTGCGTATTTGGCCCGCGTCAGGCAGCGGGCGATCGATGCGGGTGCTCGCGGGATCTACGTCTCGATCATGCTATTCAATGGCTGGAGCGTGGAGACCAAGCCCGGCTCGACTGCGGCCAATCCCTGGTTAGCGCACCCCTTTAATTCGGCGAACAACATCAACGGTATCAACGGTGATCCGAATGGGGACGCCTCCGGCGCGGAAACCCAGACGCTCTCGATACCGGCGATCACGGCACTCCAGGATGCCTACGTCAAGGCGGTGATCGACGCGGTAAATGATCTGGACAACGTGATGTATGAGATAAGCAACGAGAGCGAGCAATCGAGTGATGCCTGGCAGT
>PKVB01000085.1:10162-10368 GCA_003131365.1 Gemmatimonadota bacterium
CCGACTGGGTGTCGATGAATGGCGACATCAACAACCTCGCGGTGGCCGATGGTTCCAAGGTGAGCATGTCCGACACTGACCATTTGTGCGGCATCTGTGGTGACGCAGCCTGGCCGTGGAGAAGTCTCACGCGCGGCCACAATACGCTGTTCATGGATGGTTATGACGGCAGTCCGGGTGTGGGAGACCCGAAATACAATCCGAGT
>PKVB01000179.1 GCA_003131365.1 Gemmatimonadota bacterium
GATCTCGGATCACGTTCAGTTCGTAGTTGAGATGCCTTACCTGGCGGGCGTGAGAACGATATTCCTGTACTCGACCGGCCCATGATCCCCCTGAAGGTACAACGGCCCCGGCGCCCCCTCGTTGCTGTCAATCGCCCCACCCGTGATCCCAGGAATCTCCTGATCGCAGATTACCCTCTTTCCGTTCGCGACCACCGTCAGCATCCGACCGACGAGCGTGATGTCGTACATCTGCCACTGGCCAGCGGGCAGCGCCGTGATTTCGCTCGGAGCAATGAATCCGTACACACCGCTGAAGCGATGCGAATCCGGCTCTCTGCCGTAGTCATCCTCGATTTGGACTTCGTACCGGCCGCGCAAATACACGCCGCTGTTGCTTTCCTTGGGATAACGGAACTCTATGTGAAGCTTGAAGTCGTCAAACGTGCGCGACGTCCGCAGGTTCACTCCGGAACGGGGACTGGATAGCACGCCGTTGCGAACGAGCCATTGATTGGGCGAGCCCATTGGCAGCCAACCATTGAGATCGTTTTGATTGAGAAGTCTGATCGGCGCGCCCCAGACCGGCGAGTGCGCTCGCGCGAGACGCGGTGCACGAACGCCTTGCCAGTTGAGCGTGGTATTGTCGGGGAAAGTCATGTGGCCAACGAGGCGGTCACCTTGCAGGCGACCCACCACGCGCAGGTCACCATCGCCGTTTTCCCACTGCCGCGGCACCGCGAAGCGCAGCGAGTCGCCTTCGGTGATGATCTCAGTGATTGGGCGCGCGCTACCCACAATTCCAACTATGCGCCCCACCAACGCTTCACGCCCTGAGGAATCGATCTCGAGCCACGACGGCGCACTGCCGGTCGGTGTAGTGACGGTGATGTCCCATCGTCCAATCAGCCGCACGTCACGCGCCGATGACGCCACCGGCTGGACGCTCGGTAAGATTGCGCCGCCTGAAGCAAGGGCGACAACCATCAGGACGATAAATCGATTCATCGTGTGCCTCCTTATGCGTGGCCGGCGTACGCTTTCTGGCCCGGCTTGTAGGGAATGCAGGGCTCGTACTTTCCGGGAGACTCCTCGTAAACCTGTGCCTGGTTGCAGCCGATCTCGGACGTGAAATACCCGAGCAGCGACAGCTCCTTCATCATTCTGAAATAGCGATTGGGCGGCTCCGTAGATGCCACGGTCGCCTCCTTCGATTCCGTTTTCGGCGCGTTCTCCTGGACCCCTTGGGCAAGAAACTCCTTCGACCTCTTGAGTCCGTCGAGGCGCTGCTTCGCCGAGAAGTCGGCCTGTTCCTTGTCGAGGGTCTTGAGCAGTGCCAGACGCTGGTCCGGCGTTGCCAGCATGAAGGTCTTGCCGCCGTTCTTGTCCTTGCTCGCGTCGTCCAGCTTTCGCATCCCCTCGCGGAAAATCTTCTGATCCTCGTCGTGGTAGCTGTCGGTCACCATCCGCGCCATGAATTCACCGGTCTTCGCCGCCTTCGCACCGGGAGTGCTCGTCGTCGGCAGAATCGTGTCGGCGATCTCGTCGAGATACGCGACCTCGTCCGGCGTGAACGGCGTGAAGGCTACGGTCGTTTTCTCAGTGCGGCACCCGGTAATCAGGGCACTCCCACCGATCAGAGCCACGCCGCCCAGCAGTACCGCCACCCGCGCCACGGCCTCGCGACGGGTGATCAGCTCGGGACTGTATTCGTCCAGGATATCGATGTCAGTCATGATCGCTCCGATCAGAGATTCTGGCGCTTGAGCTCTTGCACCGCGTAGTCAGCCGCGCGGGCAGTGAGCGCCATGTAGGTGAGTGAAGGGTTCTGACACGCGGTCGAGACCATGCACGATCCATCGGTCACGAAGACGTTCTGTGCATCCCATACCTGGTTGTGGGAGTTGAGAACCGAAGTCTTTGGATCCCTGCCCATCCGCGCCGTCCCCATCTCGTGAATTCCCATCCCGGGGAACGATCCGGCGTCATAAACGTTGACGTCCTTTACTCCCGACTGTTCCAGCAATTCCGCCATGTCGACCTGCATGTCGCGCCGCATCAGGCGCTCGTTCTCGCCCGTGGCGCAGTCGATCTTGTGCACCGGCAATCCCCACTTGTCCTTCTTGGTCTGATCGAGCGAGACCATGTTGGCGTGATTCGGCAGCATCTCGCCGAACGCGGTCGCGCCAATGGTCCACTCACCGGGCAGCGACATCGCGTCCTTGAAATCACCACCGACGCCCAGCTCGGCGACGCCGCGTCCCCAGCCCTCGCGTCCGGCTCCGCCCTGATAACCAAAGCCGCGCAGATACTGCCGCTTGTCGCCGAACAGATTGCGGTAGCGTGGAATGTAGAAGCCGTTCGGGCGCCGGCCGTGGTAGTACTTGTCGTCCAGTCCCTCGAGCCTGCCGCCCGCGCCGGCGCGGAAGTGGTGATCCATCAGGTTGTGTCCGAGCTCGCCCGAGCTGCTTCCCAATCCACCGGGCCACACGTCGGTCGCCGAGCGCATCAGCAGCCACGCGCTGTTGAGCGTCGAGGCGCAGAGGAAGACGACCTTCGAGGTGTAATCCGTCGTCTTGTTGGTGAGTCCGTCGAGCACCCGAACGCCCGTCGCGCGCTTCTTGTCCTTGTCGAAGAGCACTTCGGTGACGATCGCCCACGGTCTGAGCGTAAGTCGGCCCGTTGCCATCGCGGGAGGCAGAGTCGAAGACTGGGTGCTGAAGTACGCGCCGTAAGGGCAGCCAAGCCAGCAGGCATCGCGGAACTGGCACTGCGTTCTGCCTGCATGCGCCTGGGTGAGATTGGCGCTGCGGCCTGGAATGATGCGCCGGTGTGGTCCGAATTTTTTGTTAGCAATGGTCGCGACGGCCTGCTCGCCGCAATTGAGCTGCATCGGCGGCAGGAATTGTCCGTCAGGCAGCTGCGGCATGTTCTCGTGCGTGCCGTTGATGCCGGCGTGCTTCTCGACGTGATCGTACCAGGGCGCGAGATCGGCGTATCGGATCGGCCAATCGACGGCGATTCCATCCTTGGCGTTCGCCTCGAAGTCGAAATCGCTCCAGCGATAACTCTGACGTCCCCACATCAGCGAGCGTCCGCCGACGTGGTATCCGCGATACCAGTCGAAGCGCTTCACCTCGGTGTAGGGCGAGTCCTTGTCAGAGGCCCACCAGTCGAGATTCGTCTCGTTCAGCGGGTAATCGCGCTTGAGGACGGGATAGAGCTCCTCCATCGCCCTGGTTCGGCCGCCGCGATGCGGATACTCCCACGGGCCCTTGGTCGCGTTCACGTAGTCCTTGATGTGCTCGATGTTCTTGCCGCGCTCGAGCATGAGCACCTTAAGACCCTTTTCGGTGAGCTCCTTGGCGGCCCACCCTCCGGAAATTCCGGACCCAACGACTATCGCATCGTACTCGGGATTCTGCATCAAGTCCTCGCTGTCGATTGGTGTGACGTCGAGCCCGGTTTCGTCTCAGCGGGTGGAACTGTCGACCGGCGCCCAAGAATATGGTCGTGGGGGCCCGGGTAGCTCAAGACCAAATCAAAACTACGAACTGAACGCGATCCGAGATCTCAGAGGCATAGATCTGAGGATCTAGTCACCGCGTTCCGACCGTATGGCGCGCGTATCCGCCTACAACCGACCGCCTGTGCCATAGCGCCACCAAGATATGTCGCAGCGTAGTTTCTAAACCCTGGTATCTACGCTTCTCAGATCTCGNNCCCGCCCGATACTTTGTAGCCGATGGAACCAACTGATCGAAGCACTGCGTTCGGGCGTCCCGGAGTCTTTTGGGCTGGCGTCGTGGCCGTGATCGCAGGTGTAACCCTTCATCTGCCGATGTACGTGGAAGCCCGGGATATGGGATACCGTTTGGCGGGCATGCCGTTGGACGTTGGCATGATCGTGGGAATGGTGTTGATCGTTGTCGGGCTGGCCGCGTCATTCTGGGGCCTGATTCCGCGGGATGACCCACATGCGCTGGCGTCCGACGTGCACATCCGGGTGCGGGCGCTGGACGAGGTGCCGATACGNNTCATGGCGGCCGCCGTCACGATCGACGTGATGAAGCCGGCGACGTTGGCGTTCGTGTTGCCGGGCATGACTCGAGAGTACGGGCTGAGATCCCCCCTTCACCCAACAGGAAGCATTCCGGCGGCGCTGCTGCCCCTTGCCGGGATTACCGGCACCGTGCTCGGCTCGTTCCTCTGGGGTTGGCTGGGCGACCGCCTGGGGCGGCGTCCTTCCATCCTCATGGCGGCGATGACGNNAGCAATGACCGCTTTGGTCGGCACGACTTTGCCGTTGATCATCTTAAGCAGCTCCATCGGCTCGATGCCCAGCTTCGCCTTGAACATGGTCATGTGCTTCGTCATGGGCCTCGGCGTGGGCGGCATGTTGCCGATCATGTTCACGATCATGGCGGAAACGATTCCGGCGCGACATCGAGGTTGGCTGCTGGTGCTGATCGGCGGGGACGTGGCTGGTGCGTACATTATCACGAGCTGGCTGGCCGCCTCCCTGATGCCTTCTCTCAGCTGGCGCATCCTGTGGCTGATCGGTTTTCCAACTGGCCTGTTGCTGATTCTTCTGAGCCGCTGGATTCCCGAGTCGCCGCGCTTTCTTCTCGCGCACGGACGAACGGACGAGGCGGAGAGCGTCATGAAGCGATACGGCGCCGTCATCGTGCGTGAGCCCGAAAGCGAGATCGCCGCAGAATCCGCGGTGGGCAGCGGAATTTGGCAACTCCTCCGGCCGCCATTTCTTCGTGTAACAATGGTGGTCGTGCTATTGGGTTTGGGCATTGGCCTGGTGTCGTTCGGGTTTCAGCTCTGGATCCCGTCCAATCTCCAGAAGCTGGGATTCGGCGAAGCAGACGCGAACCGGCTGCTCCGGAATTCCGCGATCATCGGATTTCCGCTCAATTTTCTGGTCGCGTGGCTGTACGGGTTCTGGAGCAGCAAGCGGACTCTGATTCTGGTGACCGCCCTGACCGCGCTGTCGTTGTTCGGGTTTGCGGTGGCCGGCAATTCCGTGGCGACAAACAGAGTCCTGCTATACACCTTGCTCATCATGCCGATCTGGGGCATCAGCTCGGTGGTCGCCGTGCTCTCGGCGTACAGCACGGAGATTTTCCCGACACGTCTGCGGTCACGCGGCACCGGGCTGGCGTCGGGGATCAGCAAGGCCGGGGGTGTGCTGATCATTGCGCTGGTGGCCATTGCGGTCGCGCCACCTTCGATCGCCGGCACAGCGCTCATCGGCGCTCTCCCGATGGCGTTCGCCGCAGTGGCAGTCGCCCTTTTCGGCCCGGAGACTCGCAACCGCCAGTTAGAGGAGATCACGGCCGAGCAGCTCGGTGTGCGGGAGCGGAAAACCGCGCTGGCGGGATGACTCGCCGCTAAGTGGCGGCTCAGCTCCCATCCCCCGGAGGGCGGGCAACGCCTCGAGAACCTCGGCGCGGGTCAATCCGAGAAGGGCGTGCTGCTCGATCAGCGCGTCGAAATCGACGGGATAGAGATTTTTCCGGCTCGGGTCAGCGAGTCCTGCAATGTTGCGCGGCGCTATCGCCTGCGAGATCCACTCTACAAAGCCTCGGCGCTCCTCGGAGGTTCCAACTTCGCCACGACGTTGCGTGATCTGTCTGAGCCGCCGCAGTGCCTCGCGCGCCAGTGGCTCTAACACAGGATCACCGACGCCGAGGAATCCATTCCAGGCCGCGGATTCCTTCTGCGCGAGTCGCTGACTCACCTCCGCGAACGAAACGGTGGCGAAATAGAGCATGGCCTGAGCCGCAAACAGATCAAAATGTGCCATCGCCTCGTACGCGCCCGCGACGACAAGATCGATCTGATCCGCTTCCCGACTGAGCGCCGCGTCATAGCGGGCGAGCACGTCCGGATCAGGCACGCGTCGGTTGGGCGCAGCCGATTCGAACGCGAGCGCCAGTCGCTCGATGGCGCGGAGACCCCAGGCGATCCCGGTCGAGTAAAGCGGATCCACGAACGCGTACGCGTGCGGCATCATCGCCCACCGCTCCCCGGCGGCGCGCGTGAGACGATGCTGAATCAGAGGCCGAAATGCGATCGGCATGAGGGGTGTCGCCTCGGCGAACGCGCTCGCGAGTGTCGGATACCGCTGGATCAATTCGCGCCAGAGCGACGCCGGATCGGCGGCGCCCGATGAATTCAGCGCGCCAGCGCCCCTGGGCGTGAGCAGGAAACCCGCGCTGGTCACTCCGTCGTCGAACCGGAGCGAATACATCCAGCCTTCGTCGATGACGTGGTGCACGGCGGCCCAATCGTCGGGGTAGGGACCTTCCGGAATTCCTGGGACGACGTCCTTCATCAGCCGGACGCCATCGAAGTGGCTGAAGACGATCGCGGCGCGGGTCTCGGTGTGCTCGAGACCCGAAGGAATCGAGAGTTGCCGCGCGAGAAAGCCGCCAGGACCCGACGCGTCGATGAGGAAGTTAGCGCGTAGCTCGAACGCGCTGCCGTTCTGATTCCCACTCACACGCACGGAATCCGCCGCGACATCCGCGCTCGTCAGCTCCACCCGATCGCGATAGTCAACGCCCGCGGCCATGGCCTCGCGCACGAAATGGTGATCCACGTCGGCGCGCAGCCAGTGCGTATCCGAGAGCGAGTCATGGGGGCTGGCCGCGACCAGGAGTCGCTCCGAATCGAGCCCGCGATTCGCGAATGGCTGATCCGGATGATGCCGATAGTAGGTGAAGCCTCGTTTCAGGCCGCGGCGAATCTCCGGAAAGTGCGCGAGCCAGCGCCCGTGCGTGGCGAGGTTGTAGCAGTCCGCCAGCCCGTAGCGGATCCCGAGCCGCTCCAGCGACAGGTTGGCGAGCGGTGTTGACGACTCACCGATCGCGAAGCGCGGATGCGTGCCGCGCTCGAGGAGCACGACATCGTAGCCGAGCACCGCGAGGACGCGAGCCAGAAGCGATCCGGCGAACCCGCTGCCAACGATGGCAACCTCGCATGATTGACTCACGCCCCTCCACACATCGCACCCGCGATCCGCGGCTCGCCGCGGCCGGTAACATTCAGGCGTCGCAGGCGCGCGATGCGTTCTGACCCGCACGGCTCACACGCGGCCAGCCGCTCCATGTCCCACAGGTCGGCGGTGACGACGCTGGTCGTGAACTGCAAGCAGCCGTCTAGCGCATCCTCCAGCTGTGACAATCTCGGCGGTGTGAACTCGCCCAACGCCTGAAGTCGTTCCATCTCTCCATTTCCCCCGCGCACCGGGATGATCGATACGGCGGACGCGCCGCGTTCGACCGCATACTCGACGGTGCGCACTGTCCACGCAACCGATTCATCGGCGCCAACGTAAGGTGCGCCGAGGAGGACGAAGACGCGGAGATCAACGCCGTTGTCCAAGAGAAAGCGCGCTGCCGTATCGAACCGCGCGAGATCGAGGCGCTTATTGAGTTGCGCGGCAGCGACAGGATGAATCGTCTCGAGTCCTACAGCGACTTCGAGCCGTCCGGTGATTTGACGCGCGAAAGCGAGCGTCGTGGGGCCGATGGTGCTGGCATGTGACTCGACGGTGACGGCGGCGAAGGGTGCCGCCAGCTTCGCGATACCCGGAAGATCCTCTGGCGGGACGGCTCGCTGGTCGAAGAAATTGCTAGCGTTGTAAAGTTTGAGTCGATCGGCCACCAGATCGTCGAGCGACGCAAGCGGTGACACTGCGTCGCCAAGGGAGACCTGTCGCTGGCGCTGGAGAACGCTTTCCAACTGCCTGGTCAGCGCACCCGGTGGCGTTGGACCATCGATCGTCCACCTCCACAGATCGCAGAACGAGCACGTAAACGGACACTCGGCGCCAGCAAGAAAGACCGTGAGCGCCCGCTCGATCGTTCCGTCAGGCCGGCGCTCCTCCTCGAGCAACGATCCGTGCGCCGTGTAGGGATCAACGTGCGACTTTGGCGGACGGAGGCTTCGGATCCGCCGATCGACAGCCGACGCGCTCACACGCCGGCTGTGTGCAGCGTCTCGAAATGGCGACGGTAGCGTGCCTCGTCCCGCGGGAATAGTCGAGCGACCTGCGTGGCCGAGACCGATCCGTGCTGGAATCGGCGCTTGGGAAAGACGGGCATCTCGAGCCCCAGCACCGAGCGAACGCCGCGCGACACGATCTCACCCTTCAAAGCGTACAGTCGCTCGTGCGAGCCTTCCGTCAGCTCGGCGAAGCGGATCGCTTCGGCCACTGCGATGACGGACGGGCGAGTGTAGGGGCTGAAGCCCTCGAAGCCGTGCTCGCGCGCGCAGGCGTAGCTTCGGACGCAGCCGCGGCTGTAGCCGCCCGAGTACGTGAGCGAGTGCTTAATTGAGTCGACGCCCCAGCCCTCCTGATAGAGCATCCGGTTGTTGACGACGCTCCGGATGGTGAGCTCGGTGTTCTCCTCGATGGGATAATCCTTGAGGTTCTCATCGCCGCCATCGCCGTCCGCGAGCAGGCGCCAATCCGGGTAGCGCTCGCGAATGCCAGCGAGCAGAGCAAGATTCACGGCTGCGCATTCGACGTCGAGGGGTTTGTAATCCTCGATCACCGCCACGGCGCGTAGCGGATCGAGCTCGCTCGAGGAGACGTCGATGATCTCGCCGAACATCTCGAGCTGGGTGCGACTCAGGAATTCGCGCGCCTGTCGCGCGTCCTCGCCTTCACCATCAACTGAAAGCGTAAATGCCTTCAGCCGAGCGGGCGAAGCCCCTTCGTTCAGCAGCAATTTGTACAGACAGAGCAGGATCGCTCCGCTGTCGATGCCTCCGGAAAACGAAACGCCGATAGGTGCCGCGGGATCCTGCACGGCGAGCCACCGACGCAGCTCGCTGTATACCGCCTCGATGTAGTAGCGGCCGACGAGATCGAGATCCTTGGGCAGGGTCGCCCGAGGTGGGTCGAAGAACCTCTGATGCACGGGATTGGGATCCGGGCATCCGATGAGGCGCAACGTCGTGACATGGTGCGCGGGAACCATGCGCGAGTAGCTGGGGTGGAACTGCTCGGCCCATCCATGGCGCGCGAGCTNNCCCGCGGCGATCTCGTCGAGCCGCTCGGCCACGATCAGCACTGGTCCATCGACGGACTTCGCCAGAAAGTATCGCATCGGCCGGTCGAGACTTCGCGCCAGCACGACGCGCTCGCCCTCCTGGGCAATAATGGCAAAGGAGCCGTCGATGCCGAGCACTGCCTCGATGTCGCCGGCGAGCAGGCGGCGTCGAGCTTCAGACTCGTCAATCGACCAGAGTCGTTGGGATTTTTCTGGAATCAGGTTGACAACGCGGGAAATCGGCAGCTTTTGGTTCATGCGAAAAAATACCTCGCGTCACAAACGGCTGCTATTGTGCCGGTACCGCTGACGACTGCGCGCGGGAACCGCGTTGACGGGGCCCTGCCCGGGGAAGTATTGTCTGTGCTCCCGAATCACCCTGGTCACTGTTCGTTTAGCGAAGAAGCTCGGACCAGATTGTTCTTTACACTCAATGAACGAGATCTGTGCCCGGCACTCTGATCGCGCTGGCGGCAATACTGGTTTCCGCGCTGCTGTGGGGCCTTTTTACGGGACGCTGGTCGGCCGAGTCGCGGCGCGCTAGCAAGCTGCAAAAAAAGGCTTCGGTTAGTCCCGTTATGCGCGTCCCAGTGCCATGGGTGTTCATACTCGTGTATCTCGTGGGCGTCGCGTCCCAACGCGTTCTGCCGATTGCGACCCGGTTGCCACAGCTTGCCTGGATCATCCGTGTCGCGGGCTTCGTTTTCGTCGCTGTCGGGATCGCTGTCGCGTTCTCGGCGCTGGAGCTCTTCAGGAAGACGAGCACGACCACCGTGCCTTTCGAGNNAGCTTCCACCCTCGTGACTTCTGGACCATATCGATTCAGCCGCAATCCAATGTATGTGGGGTTGACGCTGATCTATATCGGCGTCGCCGGAACCCGCCTCGAGATCTGGCCCGTAATTGTGCTGCCTTTACTGCTGGCGTACATCAACTTCGTAGTCATTCCGGTCGAGGAAAGCAACCTGCGCGGTGTTTTTGGAGATGACTATCAGAAGTACGGTGCGAGAGTAGGGCGTTGGCCGTAGCCGCCCGCGCAATACATAGAGCGTGGGGGCCCGTGCATCAGTCGCGCGTCCTCGCCGTCCTGATCGCACTCCTGTTGGTGGCGGGCTGCAAGAGGAAGAATGATCGCGCAGTATTCAAGCTCTTGAGCCCGGAGCAAACCGGCGTCACGTTTGCGAACACGATCACCACCAGCGACTCGTTGAACGCGCAGACCGATCCCTATGTCTACAACGGCGCCGGAGTAGCCGTTGGCGACATCGACAACGACGGACTGCCGGACATTTTCTTCTCCGGCAACATGGT
>PKVB01000175.1 GCA_003131365.1 Gemmatimonadota bacterium
CCGCGCTGACCGCCCCCGTTTTTTCTGAGGTCTTCCATCGCCATTGTTTCGTTGGCGAGCATCCAGCGGATTTTGGTCTGCTGCGCGGAATCGAGCTGTAGCGTCTCCGTCATCGTCGCCATCCTCTGGTCGATCATCTTACGCGGATCCATTTGCTCCCCGCCGGGCGGACCTTGTCGCTGCGGATCCTGGCCCTGTGCGCTGGCGCTGGGTGCGAGCGCGACACTCCCGACGACGGCCGCGCCAACTACCGTGGCGAGCGCCAGACGCCGAGTTCTCTGGGGAATCTGCCGAATGTTCATTGCTTCCTCGTTGCACGGGCTCAGCGTGTATACGGAATCCGTCCGCGTGTCGTTGAAGAAGAGCTGCGACGGGCTGGCCGGTCGTCTTCTTTTTCTTGTGGAGCTCAGCGCGAGCGCGCCGCCTCTTGGATTCCTGGACGCGGAGTGGTTGGGGTTTTCCTTGCCGGAGTGAGTCTGGCGGCCTTCGTCACAGAATCCCGAACGGCGGCGCTGATGCGGTCGAACTGCTTCGCCGCGATCCAGTCCGCTGGCGCCATCCAGGACCCGCCGCACGCCACGACGTTCTTGAGCGCGAGGTAGCTCTCGAAGCTTGTGGTGGTGAGCCCGCCGCTGGGGTTGAACTCGACGCCACCGAAGGGTCCGGAAAGCAGGTTCAGGTACTCGACGCCACCAAGCGTCGAGATCGGCCACAGCTTGAGCAGGGTGAGCCCCGACTCGATCGCGGCTTCGATCTCGCTCGCGGTGGCAACACCGGGGTAGACCGGAACGTCGTGCTCCAGACAGTAGTCGACGACGGCGCGATTGAGCCCAGGCGATATCACGAAGTGCGCGCCGGCTTTGTGCGCCTGCTCGGCTTGTCTGACGTTGAGCACCGTACCCACTCCCGCGAACATCTCGGGCTGCTCCTGCGTGATGCGGCGCAGCGCATCAAGGGCCGCGGAAGTGCGCAGAGTGATCTCCGCGATCGGCAGTCCGCCTGCAAGCAAGGCTCTCGCCAGCGGCACCGCATTTTTTGGCTCGTCGATAACGATTACTGGGATGATGCGCCAGCGCCGGAGCGCCTCGGTCATCATCGACTGCTGGACGTTCATTTATCCCCTCGGGTTCGTTGGACATAAAGCTGCACATTCCTGTGCCGGCGAAAAAGGGCGGACACTGACCGCCTGTGTCATGTGGCTGTCAGCTACCACGGGAGATCGACCGGTGCTCTCGGAATACAACGTGCGTTGCGACGCGCGTCTGTATATAAGGAACGGAGCACGTTGGAAACAACCCAGGGCAGCAACTTCGGGACATTGGTCAACAGGGTCCCGGAAGTCACGCTCGTATTCTGGATCCTCAAGATCCTCGCGACAACTGTCGGTGAGACCGCTGCAGACGTGTTGTCCACGACGTTCAAGCTCGGTACCGTCGTCACTTCCTACGTGATGGCTGTCCTGCTGTTGATTTCCCTCGTGTTTCAGCTCAGAGCTAAGAGATACGTGCCGAAGATCTACTGGATTGTGGTCGTGTTCATCAGTGTCGTCGGTACGCTCATTTCGGACAACCTCGTCGACAATCTGGGAGTGAGTCTCACGACGACCACCCTGATTTTTGCCGTTGCCCTCGTGGCCGTCTTCGTGTTCTGGTATCTGAGCGAGCGGACACTGTCCGTTCATACCATCTATACGCTCGGAAGAGAGCTGTTTTACTGGGCGGCGATCCTGTTCACATTTTCGCTCGGCACGTCCGGGGGAGATCTTCTCTCCGAGAGTCTCGGGCTCGGATACCCGCTCGCGGCACTCATCTTCGCTGCCGCAATCGCCGTGATTTACCTCGCTTATCGCGTCAAGCTGATGAACGAGATCCTGGCCTTCTGGCTTGCGTACATCCTGACTCGTCCTCTCGGAGCCTCGATGGGCGATCTGCTGACCCAGGAAAAGGATGCTGGAGGACTCGGGATGGGCACGATTCCAGTCAGCGTCGTTTGTCTATTGGGGATCGTGGGAGGCGTGATTTATCTCTCCCGTCAGGAGAAAAAAGGAGTGCCGGCTGGCTAGCCCCTGCTAGAGCTGAGGACAATTGTGAGGGTCGGCGGAACTTGGCGTGTCTATTCAGGTACGACACCAAGGCATTCAACTCAAACTGGTTCCAATGATGCTTCTGCAATTGATGACTGTCGGCGTTTTGTCAGCGTCCGGTCATGTTGGACCCAGAATCGAACCTTTAGGATTCAGCGAGAGAGCAGTGTCGGCGGTTGACGACAGTCTGCTCGCCGGTGACACCGTCACGCGCAAACGGGCCCGACCCCGCGCAATAGAGTACAGCGACGCATACTACACCCGTCTCACGATCCACCACTGGGCGAGCTACGCCGAGCTGCCACTCTTCGCGGCGGAGTACGTGCTGGGACAGCGTCTGCTCAATGAAGAGCGGACGGGTTTCCCATCGCAGGGCCTCAAGACGGCGCACACGACCGTCGCGCTCGGACTCGGCGCGCTCTTCACTATCAACACCGTGACGGGTGGGTGGAATCTCTGGGAATCGCGCAAGAATCCCGCTGGCCGCACGCTCCGTCTCCTTCACTCGGCCGCCATGCTCGGCGCCGACGCCGGGTTCGCCTGGTCGGGCGCGAGTGGAGGCGGCGCGAAACACACCCTGTCTGGCGCCAACCAGCACCGCACCATCGCGATCTCGTCCATGGCGCTCGCCACGGCGGGAACGGCGATGATGTGGTTTTTCCACGACTGATAATGTCTGCCACAACCATACTGCAAACCGTCGCGGCGGTGGCGAAGCCGTGGGCAGCGCTCTTCAGCGATTCGAGAGTCGTTTCGAGCACTGTGACTTTTTTTCACCTGGGTGGGCTTCTGTTCGCTGGCGGAACCGCCGTCGCCTCGGACCGCGCCACGTTCCGCGCGCTGCGTGGAACCCCTGAGGATCGTGGCCGCCTGCTGGTAGAGCTCGGCAATGTGCACGCATGGGTGCTGGCGGGGCTGTCGGTGATCTTCGTGAGCGGGCTTCTCCTCGCGCTCTCGGACGTGAAGACATTCGGCAACTCGCCGATATACTGGACGAAGATGAGTCTGGTCGCGCTTCTCCTCGCCAACGGAGCGCTTCTTCAGCGCACCGAGCAGAAACTTCGCGCCAGCGGTCTCCAGACGCCGTCCAGGGCGCCAAAGGAGCAACTGTGGTCGAGGCTCCGATTCGCGGCCGCCACCAGCATGATGCTGTGGACGGCGATCGTTCTTGCCGGCGTCATCCTGGTCGCATCATCCTGACGATAGCTCAACATCATCGAACTCAACTGCGTCATCTAGGTATATGCAAATGAAGTCCTCTGAAGTGGTAAAACGTGAAGCGCGCGCGGACTGCGAAAGCTGCCCGCTTGTTCCTGAGAGAAGGGAATTCCTGCGCAGCATGTCCGCGTTTGCTCTCGCGGCGATTTCGCTGAGCCTCCCGATCCGGAGTGCGACGGCCAAGGTGTTATCGTCTGCTGTTGCCGGGCGCAAACTGCTCTCGTATCCGGTTCCGGCGACAGATGGTGCGGATATCGACCGCGGCAACGAGGTAATTCTCGTTCGCTACAGGAACGAGGTCTTCGCCTTCAATCTCTCGTGCCCACATCAGAACACCGCTCTACGGTGGAATGAGACGGACATGCGGTTCCAGTGTCCAAAGCACCACTCTCAGTATCAGCCCGATGGTGAGTTCATCACCGGACGCGCGACGCGCAACATGGACCGCCTGGCGATCAGGCGCGACGCGACGAACAACATCGTCGTTGATCCTGACACGCTCTACCGAAGCGACGAGGACGCGGCCGAGTGGAAGGCCGCAGTGGTGAAGCTGTGAGCAACTCGGCGTGGAACAAGCCAATCGATTCAGAGGGACAAATGGAACGCATCGAGATCCAGGGAGGCGGCTGCGCTCATTGCGCGGAGAAAGCCGGCACGAGCAGGCGTGAATTCATCGCTACCTCAGCCGCGTCGGCGGTGGCGGCGCTGCTCGTGGCCGCCTGCGGCGGCGCGCAGGGGCCATCGGGAATCACCGGCCCGTTCTCTTTCTCGGTGCTGGTATCAAACTACCCCGCACTGGCGAACGTCGGAGGAATAGCGCAAGTCGACAGCGGCGGTGCTCCAATCGCGGCAGTTCGCACCGGCGCGAGCACATTCGCCGCGTTCTCTCTCATCTGTCCCCATTTCGGGTGCACGGTGGGGATCAACCGCTCGGCCTTCCAGTGTCCCTGTCACGGAGCACAGTTCGCTTCGACCGGTGCCTGGATCGGGGGGCAGCGGACGACGAATCTCGCGGCGTACGGTACGAGCTACGACGCGACGACGGGCGAGTTGACGATCACGAACTGAAGATCGCAGAGCGCCGGTCGGCGAAGGGATTAACGGGCGGCAAGCGTCTCGAGCCTTCGCTCGATCGCCACGAGTCGATCGAGCACCTCATCGTGCCTGGCCTCTTCGGGCCTCGGAGACTTGGGGACGAACGTCAACGCGCCTCCAGTCTCCAGTCGGCACTCATCGACCTCTATGATCGACCTGAGACCCTGCCGGCGCGCAGCCGCCTCCAGCTCTGCGACGGTTATCAGCTCCCTGTCGAGCCGCTCGTGCAGAATCTCCCCGCTGGATACCAATAGGTCGGGACTGCCTTCCGCGGCGTCCAGTTTCCCTGACTTGAACAGGTAGCGGACCAGCGCACGATTGGCGAGAAGCAGCACCGCGGCGCCAAACAGTCCCCCGGTTACCGAGTCGTCGTGGCCGATGATCGCGTTCTGCACGGTGTTGGAGAGCAGAAGGAGGACGACCAGGTCGAGCCGATTCAGCTGTGACAGCTCACGCTTGCCGGCGAGCCTGAGCCCGAGCAGAACCGCCGCGTAAACCGCGAGAGTGCGGATGGCTTTCTCGAGGTACGGCACGCCCGGGATGAACACGTCGTTCCACAGCGTCGATAGGTAGTGTGATGTCATCGTTCAAGTGTCCCAGTATTCGATGGGTTTGTCACCGCACATCGTAAGCAGAAGTGGAGATGTTTTGGAGGTATTTGTCGAACCAGCCGACAATGTGCCGAAGCCGCTCGACGCGGTGCCACGGTTTCCCAGAGCGCGAGAGCTCGTGCGTCTCGTCCGGGAATCGCACCATCACCGTCGGCTTGTGCAGATACTTGAGCGCTCGGAACATCTGCTCGCCGCCGTCGGCGGGCGGGGTCCTCATGTCTGCCTCGCCCTCGATCAACATCAGCGGAGTCGTCACGTTCGCGACGTACGTGATCGGGGAGACCTNNGACCTCAGCGAACCCCTTGGGATCTTCCCATGGCGCGGCACGGAACCACGTCGGATTGAAGAGCGTGAAGTCCGCCGTGTACCAGAAACCCGACCAGTCGGCAATTGAGCGCATCGACACCGCCGCGGCGAAGCGGTGAGTGTGCGTGACCGTCCAGTTCGTCAGCACGCCGCCGCCGCTCCCGCCAGTGACTCCCATGCGGGTCGAATCCACGTATCCTCGCTTGAGGACTTCATCGACGCCGGCCATCAGATCCTTGTAGTCGTCGCCGGGATAATGGAACTGGATGATGTTGGCGAAGTCCTGCCCGTACGAAGTGCTGCCGCGCGGGTTGGTGTAGAGCACGACGTAGCCTTTCGCCGNNCGGATATTTCTTCGACGCGTCGAAGTGCGGCGGCTTTAGAATCCATCCCTGAACCCGCCGGCCATCGAAGCTCTTGTACCAGAACTCTTCCGGCACGCTGAGATCGAGCTGGCTGAATAGCGGTTCGTTGATGTGGGTGATCTGCTTGGGAGTCGGTCGCGCGGTGTTGGCATCTACGACATACAAGTCGCCGATGTTGGTGGCTGTCGAAACCAGGGTGACGATCTTCGACCCGTCGGCGCTCGCGCTGTACGAAACGACCTCGTGATCGCCAGTCGTTACGGAGTCGACTTTCCCATCCGCGGTGGAGAATCGCTTGAGATTCGCGGTACCGTTCTCCGTCGTCACCACCACAACACTGCTTCCGTCCCGGCTCCATATAATCCCGCCGCCGGCCCCCGCGCGCGGGGCATGCTGATCCGAGCCGATATCGCTCTCAACGTCGAAGTCGTAGGCCGTGGTCAGATTTCGCGGGTTGGAGCCCGGAGCGGCATCCACGATGAAAAGATCGGGCTCATCGTAAAAGCGGACCGGCTTTCCGTTCGCGTTTCCAGTGAATGCGATTCGCTTTCCGTCCGGTGAGGGTGCGATCGTGCCGATACCACCGTCAATGCTCGCGACTTTCGCCATCGTGCCGCCGCCCGCGGGCACGGAGTACAGCTCATCACCGCCCGTTGCATAGTACGGCTCGGGCCGCCGGTTCGACGTGAAGTAGAGACGCGAACCATCGGGCGACCAAACCGGCTCCCCNNCTCGCCTTCGTCGAAGTCGCCGAAGGTGATCTGCTTGAAAGTCGGAAGGGCTCCCGTCGCGCCAATGGACGCGGGCACGGTCCATATATGGCCGTGCGCTGTCGGATCGGTGTAGCCGCCGCCATTCCAGCGATATTGCGCGCGCGTGATAACCCGGACATCGCTCACGTGCTTTTTCAGAGTCGAATCGGCGACAGCTTTTTTCGCTGAATCAGCCTTCGTCTGCGCCGACGACGAATCCGGAGTGGAGACGAAAGCAATCGTGCGTCCGTTCGGCGACCACACTGGAGAAGACGCGGCCTTCGGCGCGTCGGTGAGCACGCGCGCTTCCCCGCCGTCCATCGAGATGAGGTAGATCTGCGACGGCTTGGATTTTCCATCCATCGGCTCGGGCGTGCGGACAAAAGCGATCTCCCGCCCGCTCGGCGACCAGCGGGGCGACCTGTCGTTGCGGCCCGCTGTCAGTGGACGCGGAGCCGCGCTCCCGTCCGAGGGAACCACGTAGATCTGCGTCTCGTAGCGGTCCTTGTCTTCGTTGACGTTCACGAGCACGTACGCGACCTGCGATCCGTTCGGCGACATCTGCGGATCGGCGGCCCACACGAATTTGAACAGGTCCGTCTCGGTGATCGGCCGGCGACCTTGCGCGATGCTGAGCCGGGGGGCTGCCGCGGCGAACACGAAGAAAGGCGCGACTGCGTACCAGCGCAAGATTTTCATTTGGGTTTCCATGGAGAGAAATGTCACGACTAACCTAAGGCCGGCGGAAATCGCCCACCAGCATATCCGCCGACCGCGATCGAAACCCGTTATATGTTCAATATTGCCACGCAGTCGGGATTCTGACCGGTCGGAGTGCGACTAAGGAGCTCTGTGATGAACCACTCAGGCGGATGGATGGGCGGCGGGATGTGGATCTGGACGTTGATCGGCGTACTCGTTGTGGTCCTGCTGGTTGTCGTGATTAACAAGCAGTCCAGGAAATGATCGATGGTTCACGGCCCGCATGCGAACTGAACTGTCACCGATAAGGGGTTAACCGATGCTGATCAAATTATCCACGGACAAAACGGTGAGCGAGACTGCGGCGGCGTTGCAGGACGCCGTTCAGGCGAATGCATTTGGCGTCATGCACGTTCACAACCTCCAGGAAACCATGAGGAAGAAGGGAGTGGAGTTCCCCCGCGAATGTCTGATCTTCGAGGTGTGCCAACCTCAACAAGCCAAGAAAGTACTCGATGAAAACATGGGCGTCTCCACCGCGCTGCCATGCCGTATCTCCATTTACAAAGAGGGGACTAAAACCATTCTGGCTACTTTGAAGCCAACCACCCTTCTGGCCATGTTCAACGCCCCGCAACTGAAAGGGGTGGCGCAGGAAGTGGAGGACACGATTGTTAAAATCATGAAGGAAGCGGCGTCAGGTTGATGGATATGGCCACCGACCCGATCTGCGGCATGACGGTGGACGAAGCATCCCTTCTACAGGCTGAACGCGATGNNTCATGAAGGAGGCGGCATCATCATCCGCGGTTAAAGAACCGTTCGTGGGGGCCGGAACCCGATCTTGAGCCCTTGCGCCCTTTGTGACACGATCCTTCGGGCTTAACGACTTCACAATCCGATACGTCTACGGTGTGAACCCCTCTCAGGAGCCCACTCATGAGGAAGTCGTTTGCAGCAATCGGGATGTCACTGGCCGCAGTGGTGGCGGGCATCTCGATCCCGGCGCTCGCCACATCGCCCGCTTTCGCCTCACCCGTCCCAGCGTCTCAGGTCATGCCCGTCGCGCAGCAGGCGACTCGCCCACAGGGTGCGGCAGCACGCGCCCGGCGTGAGCCACATCCGGAGATTCGAAAGGCCATCGCGGCACTCGAGAGCGCCAAGACAGCCATGCAGCGCGCGAGTCACGACTTCGGTGGCCACCGAGTGGCCGCGCTCGCAGCATGCGATAGAGCGATCGAGCAGCTGAGGCTCGCGCTTCAGAACGACAAGCGGTAGGGGATGGTTCGTTCCGCGAAAGCGGACATCCACAGAACCGAAGCAGGGGCTTGTTTGCTTACAGCCCCTGCCTCGGTACTGAATGCGCCTCGCGATCGTTACTTCACAAGCTCCGCAGTAGCGATGGCCCCGTTCATTTCTGGAATGATGGTGGACACCTTGACGACCTGGCGCGACGCCTTGTCCACCCAGAGCGTCGTGGTCTCGCCGGAACCACCATCCGCCGGCGTCATCTCCACCTTCCACGCATCAAAGGAACCCGCCGGCACCGTCACCTTCTCGCTGCCCGTGACCTTGAGCTGGCGCGGTTTCACCTTCTGCGCCATCAGATCGAAGTTGCGGAAGCTCGTGGTGTAGCCCTCGGCCAGCGGCAGCGCGGCGACCACATCGTTTGCTCCCGCGCCGTCGGCGAACAGAGCGCCGCCCAGATCCGCCGTGATCGGCCGCTCCTGCCCGTTCATCGTCATCTTGCCCGCCGCCTTGTTGTCGGCGAACGCAACCTCGATCGTAGCGGGTCCCTGATGAACCACGCGTCTCCGCAGCAGCAGCGTTCCCTTGTCGATGGTCGCTTCATCGCTGACAGTCATCATCGGCATCGCGGTTGCCTCGGTGACGACCCACGTGCCCGCCGTATCCTTCACGGTGCGCGTGATATCCATCGGAATCGTCTGCCCCTGCACGGCAAGTGTTCCCTTGTACGTCGCGGTGCCTGGCCTGAGCCCCGCCGTCGGCTTGGGCGCGCCGGACGAAACTTCAACTCTCTTCGCCAGCACTACGGTCTTGGGATCGATCGTCAAGACGGCCATGCGCTCCGTGATAGCCGGCGTCAGGCTCTGCTCGTACCGTCCGCCCAGATGCTTCGCCAGGAATTTCTCGGCCGTTGCAAACAGCACGAGATTGTTGATGGGCCGAGCGAAGCCGTGGCCCTCGTCGGGTGCGAGGATGTATTCCACCGGGAATCCACGATCGCGCAGCGCGACGACGATCTGCTCGCTCTCGGCTTTGTTCACGCGGGGATCATTGGCGCCCTGGACTACCAGGAGTGGAGCCTTGATTTTCGCCGCGGAGTTGAGCGGCGACTGTCTCTGTAGCTGGGCGAGACCCGCGGCCGTCTTCGGGTTCCCCATCCGCTCATTGAAGATGGTTCGGATCGATTCCCAATACGGCGGAATGGAATTGAGCAGCGTGATGAGATTGGACGGCCCTACTATAGATACGCCGGCCGCGTAGACGTCAGGCGTGAAGGCGAGGCCCGCGAGCGTCGCGTACCCGCCGTACGAGCCGCCCAGGATGCCGACGCGTTTCGGATCGACAGTTCCCTGCGAGACGAGGTAGCGAACACCGTAAGTGATGTCGTCCTGCATCTTGTCTCCCCACTCGTTGTTGCCGGCGTTGAGGAATTTCTTGCCGTAACCGGTGGAGGCTCTGAAGTTCGGCTGAAGCACCGCGTACCCGCGGTTGGCAAGGAACTGTGCGATGGGGTTGTAGCCCCAGCCGTCGCGCCCCCACGGACCTCCATGAGGAAAGACGACGAGCGGGAGATTCTTTGCCGCGACACCGACGGGAAGCGTGAGGTACGCGGGAATTCTGAGACCGTCAGAAGATGGGTAACTGATGGCTTTCTGCGGCGCGAGCGATTCACGCGGGAGCTTGTCGAACACTTTGTATTGCGGTGTCAACTTCTTGGTGTTGCGGTCGAACAGGTAGCGCTCTCCTGGTTCCCTGTCGCTCGAGGCGACGATCATCCACTGCCGCTCGTCGCTGGTCGTAGAAGTCGGCTGGATCTCCATGCCCGGGAGCTTGCTTTGCAGCAGCTGATAATCCTTTTCCCACTCCTTGTCCTTCCAGTAGATCCGGGTGCGCTCGTCGGTGTACGCGGTCGCGACCAGCTCGTCGGTGACCTCGGAGAAAGAGGCGTTGCCGAAGTCGACGCGATTGAGCGGATCCGACTCGACGAGCTGCTCCGTCTGGGTCGCGGGATCGAACAGCACGAGACGCGTCAGGTCAGGAGCGCCCTTGTTCGTCTCCATGTAGACCTTGCTGTTGTCCTTGTTGAATCGGTCGGGACCACAGGTCTCGAAGACGGTGCAGGAATAAATCTGCGTGAAGCCCGTCGGATCGACGCGCAGGATGTCGGTGTCGCCCTTGTCGGTGGAGCGAACGGCGAGACGAAGCGCGCCGGCGTTGTCGAAGACCCAGCCCGTGATGCGCTCGGTGTTCTGGCGCATGAGCGTGCGCTCACCGGTCGAGATGCGGACGCGATAGAGATCGTGCCACGCTTTGTCGCGATCGTTGATGCCGACGTACATGATGTCGGGGTCAGTTCTGGGCACGGCGTAGATCTGAGTCTGAACGCCCTTGGCTGCGGTCAGATTCCGCGCGGCAGGCACTTCCTGTCCTGCCGCCGGAGCAGAGGCCGGATCGACCGCGTAGATGTTGAAGTTCTCGTCGCCCCCCTGGTCCTGGGCGAAGAGGATGTACTTCCCGTCTCTGCTCCAGAAGTACTGCCTCACCGGACGCTTGGTGTCGTTGGTTATGAGCTTGGCGGCCGAGTACGGATCGGCGGTGCGCTTGACCCAGATATTGCGCGTGTCCTTGTACGGCTTGAGGAAGGAGATGTAGCGGCCGTCGGGCGAGATCTGCGCGCCCGAGATCTCAGGATCGCCGAAGAAGAGCTCTCGATCGATGATCGGCGGGAGCTTGCCATTCTGCGCCACGGCAGCGACCGGCGCGGTGAAGACGAGGGCGATCGCAAGCGATCGTAGAATGACTGTCCGACGGATGACGGAAGATCTCATATGACTCTCGCGGCTCTTGAGTTTGGCGGGTGCGAACATCTGTCTCGCGTAACCTAAGGTCCGCAGGAACGACCCACCAGCAAATTCTTTAGTCACCGTCTTGCTGCACGCTCTCGGGAACCCGTAGCATTAAACGAAACCCGGAGGATTGATCCTCGAAAGAACTGGTGAGGTACCCCCATTGCCAACGGAGCCGAGGGACCGAAAAGTCGGCCCTGGCCTACTGCTCGTCGCCGCGGCTTTAGTGATCCTCCTCGGCTTCGGTTATTGCGCGAGCCGGTTGATGCCCGGCGCGATGTTCGGCCGCAACGAGACGAACATCACCCACGATGTCGTCGTCGATCAAATCAAGGCGGTGGCGAAGCTCGTCTCAAGCGAGGCGACCGTTCGCGACGTCATCGTCTACGAGAATACCTGGTACGGCTCGACCAAGCGTTCTCTGGTAGTAGTCACGGGACGCCTTCTGGCAGGGATCGACCTGCGCGACAACCCCGACGTCGTGATCGATCACGAGAGAAAGAAGATCACCATTCGCATCCCTCCGGCGAAGCTCATCGCGGTGGAGATTCGCGACATGCAGACCTACGACGAGCGCGGCGGACTATGGAACCCGTTCACGCGCGAGGACCGGGATGCGATTCAGCGGCAGGCGAGAGCGCAGCTTACGGCGGCGGGTGGACAGCTCGCTCTGATCGCTCACGCCAACGACAGCGCGGTGGAGCTGCTGCGGATGCTGCTGGCGAAGGACGGGTACACCGTTGATGTCGCTCTGCGCAATTGACTGCAGTCGTCAACGGTCATGAAATAAGACGAATCGCGGCCTATGCGGCGCCATCAGTGTGCCGCCGGGCGCGGCGCGATCACCGCCGCGATGACGAGCGGCTCCTTGTTCGCCCGCATGCCATGCGGCTCATTGACATCATATGCGATGATGTCACCAGCGCGCACGTCGCGATCGCCCGTTGCGCCGGCCACGACGCCGGCGCCCGAGATGGCGATCAGCAGCACGGTCGACACACTCGTGTGTATGGGAACCTGCTGCCCCGGCTCAATCCGAAACACTACGACGCGCGCGTCGGCCGAGTCGTGGATGAGCGCGGTGGCCGGCCGGGCCGCACTGGCCGTTACGGCAGCGGCGGCCAAGTCGGGCGTGTGATACACGTTCATCGATATTCAACCGCCGCTCGAAGCGCGGCGAGCAGCGCATCGAAGTCGGCGCCGTCGCGCCGTGCGGCGTCCGCGATCGGCACGGCGCCACCGCAACAGCTATCGATGCCAAAGCGGTTGAACACGTCGATCGTCGCGGGATACCGCGCGACGAGCTCGTTGACGGTCGAGACGATGTCGATCTGGCTGGTGTTCTGCATGCTGCCTCCTATTCCTGTTGGTGTTTCCGAGCGATAGAAACATGACTGCCGGCTTCGGGAGAGTGGAACGCGATTGCCAGACGGTTCCAGCCGTTAATGGCGACGATCGCCATCGTCAGGTCCACGAGCTGGCGCTCGTCAAGCTGCTGGCGCGTAGTGCGATATAGCTCGTCCGGGACACCGCTCGGGCCGAGTTCAGTGACGGCCTCGGTCCAGGCGAGCGCGGCGCGCTCGCGCTCGGTGTAGAGCGGGGCGTCCCGCCAGGCGGAAAGCACGAACAGCCGCTGCGGCGTTTCGCCGGCGGCGATGGCGTCCTTGCTGTGCATGTCCAGACAGAATGCGCAGCCGTTGAGCTGCGACGCACGCGTCCGAACGAGTTCCAACAGCGAGTGTTCCAGCCCTGACTCCCCGACGTAGCGCTCGAGACCGAGCATGGCCTGGTATGCGCCGGGGGCGATTTCCTTGTACGAAATGCGAGTCATTCCCTCTCTCCAATCGCGCCGTGGTGCGCTGAAGTCTCGGCCAATCGATACGGCGCGTGCGTGATGGATGTCACGTTCCCTGGCCCCCGAGCGCGCGCTCGAAAAGCGCTCGCACGGCGTCCGAGCACGCCTCGCCGACGCACTCGAGCGGCGCCATTCCCACGATGCGGTGGGCTCGAATCCGCGGATAGGCGATGGGCAAATGAAGGTGGGTGCCGTCAGTCAACGTGAGCGTCGGCGTGCCGCGGACGTGGAACTGCTCGCGGCCGATCCGACTCTCCTCGAGCACCGCCGCGCGTGCCTCCGGACTCGCGACATCCCGTTCGAACCGCGGCATATCGAGTGCAGCCTCGCGCGCGATGTCGAGCAGCACCTCGGGGCGGCCGATGTTCCTTCCCTCCCCGAAGAACGCGCGACGCACGCGAAGATCATAGTCTGTGCCGATCGCGAGACCCTGGTTCGTCGCCGCCCAGGCCGCGTCGAACGCGGGCAGCGTCGTCGTTGGCCAGTCGTCCTCGGGATATGGCGCGAACACAGCTGCCGGCTCCTGGATGGCGGCCAACCACCACTCCTGCTCGAGCAGCGGCCGCGGCGGGCCACCGGGGCGCAACAGCTCCAGCGGGAAGGACCGCGTTCGTAGAGTCACCCGTTCTTCGTACTCCTTTCCGATCCGATGCAGGCGCACGGCCGCGATATAGCACCACGGTCAGTAGTATTCAGCCCACTCCATCAGCTCGGGACGCTTTGCATCCGTCATGATTTCTCTCGCTTGACGTTTGTGCATCATCACGCATCCGCGGCTCGCTGGACGAGCCGATATAGTCTATCGCGTTCTATTGAACGCTAACCTGTGAACCGGCCCGGCGCTCAGCCGCGATGGCTCGTCCGTGAACGGCGCGGCGCGACGCGGAGGCGACGCCGAAGGAAGCCAACTAATATCCTCGAGAACCATAAACACTATGAAACAATCTTCCATTTTTACTATCGGCCATTCTACGAGACGAATTGATGACTTCGTCGAGCTGCTACAAATGAATGGTGTCAAGGAAGTGATTGATGTTAGATCAATACCCATGTCCCGCCATAATCCACAATTCAACGGGGATTCCCTAAAACAATCCTTAAAACAGAACAGTATTCGGTATAAGCAATTGAAAAAACTTGGCGGCCTGCGTCATTCAAAAAAGGATTCTATGAACCTTGGTTGGCGCAATGCCTCATTCAGGGGATTCGCGGATTACATGGCGACTCCGGAATTCTCCGAGGGCCTGGAAGCGCTTACAAAGATTGCCAGTTTGAGAGAAACTGCCATCATGTGCGCTGAAGCCGTGCCATGGCGCTGCCATCGTTCACTCATTGCTGATGCACTTGCCAAGAAGGGATGGCTCGTACGGGATATCATTAGCCGCACGTCTCCCGCGAAGCATCGCTTGACTCCATTCTTGAAAGTAAGGAAAGGACAGCTCATCTACCCCGCACCCAAAACGTGATTCGCTCTCTATACAAGAAGCCGAAAGCACAATCCGACAAGGCCGTCGCGTTTCGCGCGCTTCACCAGCGCGATGGAGCCTTCATCATTCCGAACCCCTGGGATGTCGGCTCGGCGCGCCTCCTGGCGCGCATGGGCTTCGAGGCGCTGGCGACCACCAGCGTCGGCTACGCATTCTCCATCGGCCGACGGGACCACGGCGTGTCGCGCGATGAGGTGATGGCCCATGCCGCCGCGTTGGCGGGGGCCACCGATCTTCCGGTGAGCGCCGACCTCGAGAACGGATTTGGAGATGATCCGGAGACCGTCGCCGACACCGTCCGGATGGCCGCCGCCGCCGGGCTCGCCGGCTGCTCCATCGAAGACAGCACCAATCGCGACGACGATCCGATCTATGCATTCGAACATTCGGTCGAGCGAATCCACGCGGCGGTGGAGGCGGCACGCGGCCTCGCATTTCCATTCACGCTCACGGCGCGCTCGGAGAATTTCCTCCATGGCCGCCCCGACCTCGACGACACCATCGCGCGGCTCGAGGCATACCAGGCGGCCGGAGCCGACGTGCTTTACGCGCCGGGCCTGGTGAAGATGGACGACATTGCGGCGCTCGTGCGCTCGGTGGACCGTCCGGTCAACGTCCTCGCCGGACTTCAAGGTGCGCACTTCGACCTCGCCGAGCTATCGGCGATCGGCGTCAAGCGCGTGAGTGTCGGCGGAGCGTTGTCACGCGTCGCGCTCGCCGCGTTCCTCCGCGCGGCGCGCGAGATGCCCGGGCAGGGCACGTTCGGATTCGTGGACGAGCCGATCAGCTCGAGCGAGATCGCGAGCATGTTCGACGCTTGAGGGCCCCCTCGAACTCACCCCTTGCCCGAACCCGTGGCCGTGCGATTTCGCATTCCCTTGGGCACCCTGCATATGGGACACACCCCCATCTTCGGCTCCTTCCCATAAATCAGGGTAACCGGGCCTAACACCCGCGCGGTATCGGTGAGCGAGACGGTCAGCGTCATCGTCAGTCCGATGATCTGCCCCGTAAACTGGGCCGGATGGACGATCCCGCGATCGACTGGATACGCGTCGACGTTGTAGGTCCCGTTGGCTTCGAATCGGCCATTCGCGTCGGGGCGAATTGGGCCGAGGGCATCGCCGAGTGTGCATCCGATATGGACGTGTACATCCGTGTCACTCACAATCAACCCGGCATTGTCACCGCCCCATGTCCCGACAACTTCGGTGATGGGCGTCGAGGTCGCGGTTGAGCACGCGAGAGCCGCGAAGATTGACAGGACTGCAGTGACCCGCATCATACCTGAACGCTAAGGTGAGGACGGTCCACCGGCAACCATCGTCCGCTGTCATATGAGATCTGCGCTCACGACACTCATTCTCGTAGCCCCCGAAGCCGAGGAGCGTGCAATGGACGATGTCGAGCTGAGAAGACAGCTCGAGCGGGCACACGCCGACTGCTTCGGTTGGGCGATGGCGTGTTGTGGACGCCATCGCGACGACGCCGAGGAGGTGCTTCAGACCGTGTATCTCACAGTGCTGGATGGACGTGCGCGCTACGACGGGCGGTCGAGTTTTCGCACCTGGTTATTCGGGGTGATTCGCCGCACCGCCGCATCGGAGCGGCGCAAGGCTTGGCTGCGCGGACTGCTGCTGAAGCGTGAAGCCGATGGCCTCGAGCCGGAAGCGCTCGCCGCGCCGGACGCGAAAGTCGAGCGCGACTCGCGCCGCTACAGTTTGGGTTACGCGCTTGCGCAGTTGGCCCCGCGCCAGCACGAGGTGCTCCAGCTCGTGTTCTACCACGAGCTGACGGTCGATGAAGCCGCCGCGGTGATGGGAGTGAGCGTTGGCTCGGCTCGAACACACTATGCGCGCGGCAAAGCGCGACTTGCCACGCTGCTCGGCGACGCGAGGGAGGTGTGACGATGATGGACGACAGCGAGATTCGCGGCGGGTTCGCCCGGTTGCGTGAGGCCGATCGAGAGCGCGCACCAAGCTTCGCTCAGACTTACGGCCGCGCGCGCGCCCGTAAGAGCTGGCGGGCGACGCTGCGCGTTTGGCCCCTCGTGGTCGGCGCGGCGGCAGCTGTCGCGATCGCGACAATCTGGTTAACGCAAGCGCGATCGTTCTCGCGGTCCGCGGCTACGCCTGCTATCGCGACATGGCGCGCGCCGACCGATGTGCTTCTCCAAACTCCGGGCAGCGAGCTGCTCAGCGCAATGCCCGCGCTCGGTACGTCCATTCTGGACGAAATGATCCCACTACCTTCGAACAGAGGAACCTGACTATGAGAGTTTCAATTCTTGCATTCGCGTTTGTGCTCAGCACCGCAACCCTCGCGGCGCAGGGAGCGCCGCCGGGACAGCGAAACCCGGGGCCGGGCCCAGGTGGCCCGGATGACTTCGGACGCAACTTCTTCTCGCCCGAGCTGGTGATGCAGCACCAGAGTGAAATCGGACTTCAGGACGCGCAGCGCGCGGCGCTCACCTCCGCTGTTCAGCAAGCACAGGGAAAGTTCATGGATCTGCAGTGGAAGCTGAGCGCCGAGGGCGAGAAGATGGGCCGTCTGCTTCAGCCCGCGCAGGTGGACGAGACGCAGGTCCTCGAGGAAGTCGACCGCATTCTCGTGCTGGAACGTGAGATGAAGAGGGCGCAGATCGCGCTGATGGTGCGCATCAAGAACTCGCTCACCGCGGCGCAGCAGGCCAAGTTGGCGGAGATACGGAACCGGAAGGACCAGGAGTGATCGAGCGCAATCTCCGCGAGGATCAGCTCTCGTTAGACCGGTGGCGGCGCCTCGCGGCGAGGCCACAGAATTCGCACAAGGCCCAAGACGATGCACGCTCCACCGACGATGAGCCCGAGCTTGCTTGACCGTCCCGCACCGTTCGTCGCCGCGAGGAATATGCCGCCGGCAATGATTAGTCCCAGCCCCGACCAGATGGACCTCTTGGTCATTTGCTCATTTCCTGGTGAGTGATGTTGTTCGCTTACCGTCTCCCGTTTCCGCTGCGCGAGCACGCAGGCGAACCATCGAAGCGTAAGTCGCGATAGCAGGTGGCGCAATACCGATTGCTTGTCATCGACATGCCTCCAAGGAAGCCGTGATCTTCCCCGGGTTTGATGGCGGGGCAGAATGGGGTGAATATCGCGGCAGTGGAGAGAAGGCCCGAACTCGTAATTATTTCCGCTCGATCATGCGCAGTGAATCGGACTCCACGACGACGTCGAACCGCTTCCCTCTCGAACGGACGTTGTGCACGGTCAGCTTCCTGATGCTACTCGGCAACATCGGCTTGAATTTCGGCACCACCCCGTTCTCCGTGAGACGCAGCCCCGTGTACCCGAAAAAGAACTGTTG
>PKVB01000218.1 GCA_003131365.1 Gemmatimonadota bacterium
CGGGTTCGAGATCGGCCACCATACCGGTCATGGCCGCGAGCGACAGGCTCACCGCGGCGAGCGCGTCCATGACGCCCTCCTTGTCCTCCTGCATGTCCTTGGCATAGGCGAGCGGCAGACCCTTCATGACGATCAGCAGCGCGGTGAGCGCGCCGGTCACGCGGCCGGTCTTAGCGCGCACCAGCTCGGCGGCGTCCGGATTGCGCTTCTGCGGCATCATGCTCGAGCCCGTCGTGAACGCGTCACCGAACTGAACGAATCCGAACTCGCTCGAGCCGTAAATGATCAGATCTTCGGCGAGTCGTGAGAGATGGGTGGCCGTCATCGCCACCGCGAACAACAACTCAGCCACGAAATCTCTGTCCCCAACGGCGTCGATGCTGTTCTGCGACACGGAGCTGAAACCGAGGCTGCCCTGGAGGAGCACTCGGGAGATTGGGAACGCACACCCTGCGATCGCACCAGAACCGAGCGGCAGCACCGCCGCGCCATGTGACGCCGAAGAGATCCGCGCCCGATCCCGCTCGAGCGGCCAGAAGTGCGACAACATCCAGTGTGCTGCGGATACGGGTTGCGCGCGCTGCAGATGCGTGTATGCCGGCATCAGCACGTCGCCCAGCTTTGCGGCATGATCGAGCATTACCTGCTGCAGAGTGCGTACGGTGATATCGAGCTTTGTGCATGCATCCATCGACCAGAGGCGCGTCGCCGTAGCTACCTGATCATTTCGGCTGCGGCCCGTGTGGAGCTTCGATGCGACGTCGCCTATTTCATCGTGAAGCATCCGGTCTATCAACGTGTGCACATCCTCATCGGATGAGAGCGGCTGGGCGCCGGCCGCGAGCTTCTGGCCGACCATGGTGAGCCCGCGCTCAATTTTCTTGCTTTCCTCGAGCGTCAGGACTCCCGCTCCCCAGAGAGCCACCGCCCAGGCCTGAGATAGATTGATATCGAATGGCCAGAGGCGATAATCGATGCCGATGGAGCGGTTGAGCGCCTCCAGAGCAGCCGCGGTGGGAGTCGAGAAGCGTCCTCCCCATAGCTTGTGTGATGCGTGGTCCGACATGGTGGTCTCCTTGCCGGTCAAGCCATGGCCAGAGCCGCGGGCTTCTCGGCCTTTACCTCGCCCTTGGGTTGTGCAGCCGCCAACTCCTGGTCACGGATGGCGCGAACGCGCGCTGAAAGTCCGTAGAGGCGGATGAAGCCGGCAGCGTCGCTCTGCTCGTAAACGTCGTCTTCGCCGAACGTGACGAAACGCTCGTCGTAAAGCGCGTACTCGCTCTCCCGACCGACCACTGATGCGGATCCCTTGAAGAGTTTGAGTGTCACGGACCCGGTGACGCGCTCCTGTGTCACGTTCACGAAGGCGTCATATGCCTCGCGCTCGGTTGTCCACCAGCGGCCTTCGTACACGAGATCGGCGTAGCGCGGGGCGATGTTATCCTTGGCGGCAAGCGTGCGGCGATCGAGCACCAGCTGCTCCAATTCGCTGTGTGCGGCGTAGAGCAGGGTACCGCCTGGGGTTTCGTAGACGCCACGCGACTTCATCCCGACGAGGCGATCCTCGACGAGATCGATTCGTCCGACGCCGTGCCGTCCGCCAATCGTATTGAGGGCAACGACGAGGTCCACCGCGTCGAGCTCCGCACCATTTACCGAAACCGGAGTTCCATTGAGGAACCCGATTGTGACTTCCTCAGGCTCGTTGGGAGCCTTTTCAGGAGCAGTCGTCAGCATGAAGAGGTCAGCTGGAGGCGCGGTAGCTGGCTGCTCGAGGACGCCACCTTCGTGGGAGATGTGCCAGATATTCCGATCGCGGGAATAGATCTTATCCCTGGTCGCCGCAACGGGAATTTTGTGGGACTCGGCGTAAGCAATCGCATCCTCGCGGCTCCGAATGTCCCATTCGCGCCAGGGGGCGATGATCGGGAGGTCAGGCGCAAAAGCGGCGTACGTCAGCTCGAAACGAACCTGGTCGTTTCCTTTGCCGGTGCAGCCGTGAGCAAGCGCGTCTGCTCCAACCTGGCGCGCTATCTCGACTTGCCGGCGCGCGATGAGGGGGCGCCCCATCGATGTGCCAAGGAGGTACTTCCGACCGTAGATCGCGCCAGCGCGGAGGGTGGGCCACACGAACTTTTCCACGAATTCCTGGCGCAGATCTTCGATGTAACACTCGTCAGCACCCGATGCGATCGCTTTCGCCCGTACGCCCTCCAGCTCGTTTCCCTGGCCAATGTCCGCGGCGATACAGATGACACGAGCGCCGTAGCGTTCCTTGAGCCAGGGGACGATGATGGATGTGTCGAGCCCACCGGAGTAGGCAAGGGCAATCGTACGGATCACAGGCACCTCAATAAGTATTCAGTATGACTGAATATTTAATCGGTCTGGACAGGCCCGTCAATGCTTATCCTGGTTCTCCGGCGAGGGCTTTGAGGCGCCGGAGGACGCGGTCCCGGGCGGCGACTGAGCGACAGATGATAAGGATCGTGTCGTCACCGCCGACGGTGCCAAGGACATCGGACCAGCCCTCGCCATCGAGGGCGGCCGCGATGGGCTGAGCGCCTCCGGGGACCGTGCGCAAGACCAGCATCTCGCCAACGCCATCGATGCGGAGAAAAAGCTGCGGCAGCAGGGTATCGAGCGCTGCCCTGCTTTCCTCTATGCTGCCGTCGGTAATTGCGTATCTGGCTCCTTCCGGAGTAGGAACCCGAGCGAGCCGCAATTCCCGGAGGTCGCGGGAGAGTGTTGCCTGTGTCACGTCCCACCCGCGCTGGAGCAGCATCTTCCGGAGATCTTCCTGGCTGCTCACCACTCGAGCGCCTACGATCTCGAGGATCGTGTCGTGTCGTTCGCGCTTGTTGGCCACAGGGTGAGTTTAGCACCGCGGAAAGCATTGCGCGAGCGGACGGCCATGAATCATTGACGCGCAGGGAGTGTAATGTTATGCATTCATTATGCATAAAGTTCCGGTGGGAGTCCTCGGCGCGAGCGGATACGCGGGTCGGGAGTTGTGCGGGCTGATCGCACGGCACCCCGGGCTCGAGCTCGCCTTCGCTTCTGCCAACGAGCAACGGGGGCAGCGCACTCGCATTGGTGTGACGGAGGTCACTTACGTCGCGACAGAGGACGCGCCCTTGAACAGCGCGGAGGTCGTCTTCACGGCGCTTCCACACGGGGCATCTGCCCAGTGGGTCGGAAATGCGCGCGCGACCGGAGCGCGGGTGGTAGATCTGTCATCCGACTTCAGACCAGGAGCCGGCGCTGGAATCAACCAAACTGAAGCGCCGTATGGACTTACCGAGCTAATGCGCGCAAAGATTCCGGGGGCGGAGATCGTGGCGAATCCTGGTTGCTACCCGACTGCCATTCTGCTCGCGATCGCGCCGCTGCTTAAGGAAGGCTGGGTGGTGCCGGGGGCTACCATAAACGTCTCGGCTGCGAGTGGCGTTACCGGCGCCGGCTATTCCGCTCGTCCCGATCTGTTGTTCGCCGAGGTCGCGGAAGATTTCCGCGCTTACGCCGTGGGGAACGAGCACCGGCACATCGCCGAAATGCAGGCAGTTGCGAAAGAGCTCGGCGGCAGAGACAACGACATACTGTTCACGCCCCACCTGCTTCCGGTCGCTCGCGGAATTCTGGCGACAATCACCGTCCCGGTGAACGAGTACGCAGAAGATCCATCCGCGCTCTGGCGCGATTGCTATCGCGGGGAACCGTTCATCGAGATCGCAGACCAGCCGCCGTCGCTCCGCGACGTCGTGCGCCGAAACGTCGTGCGCGTGAGCATTGCGAAGGCAGCCAACGTGCGCCAACCAACGCTCATCATCATCTCGGCGATCGACAACCTGGTAAAGGGTGCTGCGGGCCAGGCGCTGCAAAACGCCAATGTTCTCCTGGGCCTGAGTGAGCAGGCGGGGTTGCCGGCATGATGCGTGTCGTGAAAATCGGAGGACGGGCTCAGACCGATCCGCGTCTGATTAACACACTTCGCGAGGCCTGGAATTCCCGTCCGGGAGAGCTTTGCGTGGTCCATGGCGGCGGTGACGAGATGTCAGCAATGCAGAGCGCTCTGGGAAGGGAGCCAGCATTCATCGGCGGACGGCGCGTCACATCAGAGGAAGATCTCGAGCTTCTGCGCATGGTGCTGTCAGGCGTCGTCAACAAGCGACTCGTGAATGCGATGGTTGCTGCGGGTCTGCCCGCGGTGGGCATTTCGGGAGAAGATGGTGGTCTGATCGGCGCGGAGCTGATCGACGCGGCATCTCTCGGATTCGCGGGGCAACCGGTCGCTGTCAAGGCGGATCTGCTGCGCACTCTACTGAACGCGGGTTATTTGCCAGTGATCTCGCCGGTTGGGTACGACGCGGGCAGCCAGAATGGTGGTCCGCTCAACATAAATGGCGATGATGCCGCCGCCGCCGTCGCCGCCGCGCTCGAGGCCGACGAGCTGATCCTGATCGCCGATGTCGAAGGCGTTCGCGACGGCGAGGGTGAAGTCGTTTCGAGTCTAAGCACCGAAACCGCCCGTGAGCTGGCCGCGAACGGCATTGCAGTCGGCGGGATGGCGGCCAAACTCGAGTCGGCCGAGGCCGCACTCAGTGCCGGAGTTGCCCGTGTGAGAATCTGCGATCTCACCGGTCTCAGCGATCGTCAGCGCGGCACTTTCATAACTCAATCTCAGAGCGTTGTCCTATGACCACTGCCACCCTCCCACTTGAAGAGGAAGTCGTGACCATTCCTTCTTCGGAAGCATCCGCCCTCCTTCCGACCTACAAGCGCGCGCCGATGCAGCTCGTGAAGGGAGAAGGTGTGGAGCTCATCGACTCCGACGGCAAACGATATCTCGATTTTGCCAGCGGGATAGCAGTGAATGCACTTGGCTACGGAGATGCGGGGGTTGCGCACGTGATCAGCGAGGCGCT
>PKVB01000133.1 GCA_003131365.1 Gemmatimonadota bacterium
GTACGATGCGCTGCGGACCGGCCGCGGCGCGACCACGGTGTACAACGCCGCCAACGAGTGCGCCGTCGCAGCGTTTCTCGCCGGCAAGATCCGCTTTGGGGATATTCCCAGCGCAATTTCTTCCGCGCTCGACAAGGTGGGCGACATGCCAGGCGGAACGCGCGAGCAGCTGCTGGCGGCGGACGCGGCAGCGCGCCGGTACGTGCAGGAGATGTTCAAGTGCTGACCTGGCTCGCGCCGATCGTGGTCTTCGGGCTCGTAGTGTTCGTGCACGAGCTGGGACACTTCATCGCCGCCAAGCTGACCGGTGTGTACGCTCCGCGCTTCTCGATCGGATTTGGTCCGTCCCTGCTGAAGAAACGGATCGGCGAGACCGAGTACGTTCTGGCGGCGCTGCCGCTCGGTGGATACGTGCGCATGGCCTCGCGCGAGGATGAAGCGACCGCATTTCTCGAGGGTGGGAGCGAGAACTCGGCGACGCGAGCCGCCAATCCCGAGGACGGATACGATCCGAACGCCATGATCCCATTCGGCCCCAAGCCGATTCCGGAATCGCGCTGGTTCGAGTCTAAGCCGCTCATCGCGCGGCTCTTCATCATGCTGGCCGGCGTCACGATGAACGCGCTCCTCGCCTACTTCATCTACGTCGGGCTGCTGCTGCACTCGGGATTTCCGACCCCGATTCCCATCGCGGCGGCCGTGACTTCCGGGAAGCCAGCGGCCCTCGCCGGAATTCAGATGGGCGACAGCATCGCAACCCTCAACGGCCGGCCGCTCCAGAGCTGGGAGACCCTGCTCGATAGCATCGGCGCGTCGGCCGGCCGTCCACTCGATCTGGGAATCGTCCGTCACGGGCAGACCGTGGAGATCCGGGTGACGCCCGCGGCCGAGGTCGTGGCCGATCCGCGCACCGGAGCTAAGCGAACGCTCGGCAGGATCGGCATGGTGGCGAGCGAAGGCTTCACTCCGATCTCCGTACCCCAGGCGTTCGGCGCCGCATGGACCCTGACGATGGACAACGGCAGCAGAATATTTTCCGCGCTCGGCGCGCTCGCCCACGGCGTCGGCGTCTCCGATCTCGGAGGACCAATCGCGATCGCGCAGGTGTCTGTTCAGGCGGCGCGCGGCGGAATAGAGACACTATTGCTGCTGGTGGCGCTCATCAGCATCAACGTCGCGGTGTTCAATCTGCTTCCCATTCCGATCCTGGATGGTGGCCAGATCCTTCTCAACGTCGCTGAGACGATCAAGGGAAGCGCGTTCAGCACCCAGACCCGCGAGCGAATCCTGAAAGGCGGGCTATTGATAATCGGCCTGCTCTTCGTCACCGTGATGTTCAACGACATTAGCCGCAACATGGAGAACATCGTCCATTTCTTCGGACGCATTTTCGGGCGCTCGGGCTAAATCATTCGGTGTCTGGCCTCGTAGGTGTTCGGAATTCCAATCCCGCGTGAATCCCGATGTCAGATTTCAAAGCAGAAGACCATCGCCTGACCGATCCCCTGCAGCCGCGGTCGCGCGGTTTAGCCGGCGATGAGAGCGAACGGCTGGGGCCGTTACCGAGCTACGGGGAGCAGGGTCAGCAGCTTACTCGCGAATCGCGGTCGACGTCGGGCGTCGTTTCGTTTCTCAGCAGCACCGAGCGGGAAGGACGCTGGCAGCTGCCTCGGCGAAACTCGTCGCCGCAGTGCCTGATGAATTGAACGGCGGGCACTTCGCGGCTAAATTTGACAGTTATGGTTTTTCCAGGCCTGGCGGAGCGCGTCGCCGATGTGCGAGCCAAGATCGCCGCGGCGGTAGCGCGAGGCGGTCACGGCCAGCAGGTCACAATCGTCGCGGTCACGAAGACGCACGGACCCGAGGCCGCACGCGCGGCGTATGAAGCAGGCCTGCACGACGTCGGCGAGAATAAGGTTCAGGAAGCGCTGAAGAAGATGGCCGCGGTCGATGTGCCGGTGCGCTGGCATCTCATCGGACATCTTCAACGGAACAAGGTGAAGGCGCTGGAGCAGTTCGTGTTGCTGCATTCGCTCGACAGCCCGCGGCTAGCCGACGCGGCGTGCGAATTCGGAATCGCGCGCGGCCGAGCGGTGGACGTGTTGGTCGAGCTGAATCTTTCGGGAGAGGCCTCAAAGGGCGGTTATACTCTCTCCGATCTTCTGCCGGAAGCGGAGCGACTCGTTTCGCTGTCGGGGATTCGGGTTCGGGGAGTGATGACAATGGCTAGCTTTAGCGCAACGGAGTCGCAGCTCCATCGCACCTTCGCGGAGGCTCGCGAAGCGCGTGAAGAACTGATTGCGGCCGGGCATCANNCGGAGGCGGAGCGGCTGCGCACATTGGGCGGCGTGCACGTGACCGGCGTGATGACGATGGCGCCGTTCGACGCGAACGAGAGTGAACTGAGGCGCGTGTTCGCCGGTGCGCGGGCCGCGCGTGACGTGTTGATCAAGGCGGGTCATCCGGCGCGGGAGCTGTCGATGGGAATGTCGAGCGATTACGAGATCGCCGTTGAAGAAGGCGCGACGCTGGTGCGGCTCGGGACCATCCTCTTCGGAGCGAGGGATAAATGATCGACGAATCATTTCATCTTACACCCCTAGATGTGCGGCGCTACGACTTCGGCCGGGCGCTGCGCGGCTACAGCCCGGCGCGCGTCGACCAGTTCAGGGATCAGGTCGCCGAGGAGATGGAGAGGCTCACGCGGATCAATCAGGACCTCGACTCCAAGGCCAGGAGCTTTCACGAGCAGCTCCGCGCGTTCCGCGAGCGCGACANNGCGTGCGGACGCGCGAGCGGATCATCGAGGCCGCCAAGTCCGACGTGCGGCGAATGGAGCAGGAGCTGGACAATCTCGATCGCTCGCGGCGCACGTATCTGGCGCAGATGCGGACGCTGATTGCGCGCCAGCTGTCGGAGGTCGAGGCGTCTGATTCACAAGTCGTGGCGAGCACTCTTCGGGGCGCGGGCTCCAACTCCTCGGGGTCGAACAGAGAATGACCCCTGTCCGCCCCGTGCCGGCCGCGGCGGGGGGAGACGCGAAGGGCAGACGCTTCCGCCTGCTGCCGACCGATCGCTCGCCCGACGAACTCGAGAAGGAAATGCTCGCGCGCTGGAAAGATGAGAATCTTTTCCAGCAGACCCTCGCACAGGCTGAGGGGAAGCCCGAGTTCGTCTTCTTCGAAGGCCCGCCCACCGCCAACGGCCGACCCGGCATCCACCACGTGTTCTCGCGAACGGTGAAGGATCTCTTCTGCCGGTACCGCGCGATGCGGGGCAATCACGTCGCCCGCAAAGCCGGCTGGGATACCCACGGCCTCCCGGTCGAGATCGAAGTCGAGAAGAGAATCGAGAAGGACTTCGGCATTCGGACGGCGAAGGACCAGATCGAGGCGATCGGCGTCGAGCGGTTCAACGAGATGTGCCGGGAGAGCGTGTGGCGCTACCGAGCCGACTGGGAAGAGCTGAGCGAGCGGATCGGGTACTGGCTCGACTACAGCGATCCGTACGTCACCTACTCCAACAATTACATCGAGAGCGTCTGGTGGGCGCTGGCCACGATGTTCCGTGGCGGACGCCTGTACCGCGGCCACAAGGTGCTGCCGTACTGCGCGCGCTGCGGGACGACTCTCTCGAGCCACGAAGTCGCGCAGGGCTACAAGGATGTGAAGGATCCTAGTGCCTATGTGGCGCTCGATCTGCTCAATGACCAGGGCGCGCAGACGCGCCGTCGCATCCTCCTCTGGACGACGACCCCGTGGACGCTCGTCTCGAACGTCGCGCTCGCGGTTAACCCGGCGCTCGAGTACGTCGAGCTGCGGAAAAGAAAAGCTGACGCCGGCGAGACAGTGATCCTCGCCCTCGCTCGGACTCCCGCCGTTTTGGGTGACGATTTCGCCGGCCGCTGGGAGACGGTGGGCTCCTTCCGTGGCGGCGATCTAGTCGGCAAGCACTACAAGCGGCCGCTCGATTGGGTCGAGTACAAGGAAGGCAAGCACGAAATGATCATCGGCGAGTCATTCGTCTCCGCCGACGAAGGAACCGGCGTCGTGCACATGGCACCAGCGTTCGGCGCCGATGACTACGCGGCGGGGCAGCGCAATGGACTCGCGTTCCTCCAGCCAGTCAATCTCCGCGGCGAGTTCCCGACGGACATGCCGCTCGTGGGCGGGATGTTCGTAAAGGACGCTGACGCGGTCATTCTCGAAGAGCTGAAGCGGTGTGGCCTTCTCTGGAAATCGACGCTGCACGAGCACGCGTACCCGCATTGCTGGCGCTGCGAGACGCCGCTGCTGTATTACGCCCGCACCTCGTGGTTCATCCGCACCACCGAGTTCAAGGACGCGATGCTGGTGCGCAACTCTCGCGTCGACTGGCATCCCGCCGAAACCGGATCCGGTCGCTTCGGCGAGTGGCTCACCAACAACATCGATTGGGCTGTCTCGCGCGACCGCTATTGGGGGACGCCGCTTCCGATCTGGGTCTGCGATCGGAACGACGCGCATGCGGAAGCTGTCGGCGGATACGCGGAGCTGTCGGAGAGGTCCGGTACCGCGCTCGCCGAGAACTTCGACCCGCACAAGCCGTTCATCGATCGCTACGTCTGGCCGTGCAAATGCGGCGGCGAGATGAAGCGCACGCCCGAGGTGATCGACGCCTGGTTCGATTCCGGATCGATGCCATTCGCGCAGTGGCATTTCCCGTTCGAGAACCGCGACAAGCTCGAGCGCTACTACCCCGCGGATTTCATCGCCGAGGGAATCGACCAGACTCGCGGCTGGTTCTATTCGTTGCTCGCGATCGCCACCGGTCTCGGTGATGCGCTGCCGAACAACCTGCTCGCGCACGAGGCGCATACACCGGTGGTCGGCGACACCGCGCCTTACCGAGCGGTCGTCGTCAACGACCTCGTTCTCGACGCCGAGGGACAGAAAATGTCCAAGCGGCTCGGCAACATCATCGACCCTGCATCCGTGATTCCGCTCTACGGTGCTGACGCGGTTCGACTTTTCCTCACGACTTCGAGCCAGCTCTGGACGCCGCGCCGCTTCGACGAGGCCGGGATCCGCGACACAGCCGGGCGCTTCCTCCTCACGTTCAAGAATGTCTACACCGGCATTTTCGCGGAAGACGCGAATTTCGGCTGGGCGCCGTCCGACAAGGATCCGGCGCCGCATGATCGGCCGCTGCTCGACAAATGGGTTCTGTCGCGGCTTGCCGCGGTCGAGCGCGAAGCCGACGAGCTCCTGAATCGCTACGAGGCCACCAACGCCGCCAAGGCAGTGATGACCTTCTTCGACGAGGACGTGTCGAAGTGGTACGTGCGCCAAAGCCGCCATCGCTTTTACGACGTCGGTGACGCCGACAACCACGCCGCGTTCGCAACGCTGCACGAAATCATCGCCGTCACGTGCCGGCTGCTGGCGCCATTCGCTCCGTTCATCACCGACTGGGTCCATCGCGAGCTTACGGGCAGCTCGGTGCATCTGGCAGCGTTCACGCGCGGGCCGTTGGGGGTGGCGGCGATCGATGTCGATCTGGAGCGTGCGATGGCGCACATTCGGACCCTCGCTACGCTGGGCCGCGCGGGCCGCGAGGAAGCAGGCGTCAAGGTGCGTCAGCCCCTGGCCCGGCTGGTGTGCGTCGTCCCCACTCACGGGGCCGCCTCAAAGGGAGCCCAGGCGCGCGCCGAGGGTATGATGTCGGAGCTGAGCCCGCTCCTGGCGGCCGAGCTCAACATAAAGAAGGTCGAATTCATCTCCAGCGCTGACGATCTAGTAACTTTAAAGGCTAAGCCGAATTTCAGATCGCTTGGCAAGAAATTCGGCAAGGATACCCCCCTCGCCGCCGAGGCGGTGCAGGCGCTTAGCAGCGACGCACTGAGGGAGTTCGAGGCGGGGAAGCCGCTTTACGTTTCGGTCGGCAATGAGTCGCGGGAGCTTGGGCACGAGGATCTGACGGTCGTGCGGACTGCTTCCGGCGAGTTGGTGGTGAAGGAAGAAGGTGGCTATTTTGCCGCGCTCGATTCGGTTGTAACGCGCGACCTGCGACTCGAAGGACTCGCGCGCGAGATTGTGAGCCGCGTTCAGAGGTTGAGGAAAGAATTGGGTTTCGCCGTAAGCGATCGCATCACGCTATTCATTGCGGGTGGTGCGGAGATTCAGGAAGCGGTGAACGCGTTCCAGAAATGGATCGCCGATGAGGTACTCGCTCTCAAGGTCAGAGTGGGCGAGCAAATCGACGGAACACACGCGACGCATACGTTCGACCTTGATGGGCAANNCAGAGCGTTGAAGTCGCCTTGGAGAGGGTAGGCTAGAAATGGCAACTGCAGCCAACAGCAAGAAACCGAAGGCGATGCCGAAGAAGAGCCTTCAGCATTTCGAAAAGCGCCTCCTCGAGGAGCGGAAGCGCGTCCTGAAGGAGCTGGGGCACTACGACGAGACTTTCGGATCGACTCCGCAGAGCGCGGACGGCAATCTGAGCGCGTATTCCTTCCACATGGCAGACCAGGGAACGGACGCAATGGAGCGCGAGAAGGCGTTTCTGTTCGCGAGCCAGGAAGGCCGTTTCCTCTGGCACATCGACGAAGCGCTCCGACGGCTCTATCGCAATCCCGAGCAGTTCGGCAAGTGTCACAACTGCGGCCGAGAGATCAGCTTCGAGCGTCTCGACGCGTTGCCGCACGCCAGGTATTGCATCGAATGCAAGCAGCGTGAAGAAGATGGAAAGCGCCAAGCCTAATCCGCCCCTCTTCTGGGGCACCCTGATCACGGTGGTGGCAGCCGATCTGGTGACGAAGCTGATAGCCGCGTCGACGCTTTCGCCGCAGCACATCCCACACGAGATCCTGGGCAATCATCTCCGGCTGACGCTCGTTTACAATCCGGGCGCCGCGTTCGGGCTGAATCTGGGCATCTACTCGCGGTGGATATTCATGGCCCTGACGGCCGGAGCGCTCGTGATTCTCGGGCGGCTATACAAGGCCACGCGTCAGGGTGATTTCCTGCGCACGATGGCGCTTGGCCTCGTCTGCGGCGGCGCGGTGGGAAATTTGATCGACCGCATCCGGTCGGCAACGGGCGTGGTGGACTTCATCGACGTCGGAGTGCGCGACCTCCGGTGGCCGACATTCAATGTCGCCGACATGGCCGTGAGCGTGGGTGCGACATTGAATGNNGAAGAACGATCTTCCGCGCCTTCGGTCGCAGCCACCCCAGTGTCGGATACGCCGGCGGAGAGCTAGGCTCTGAGCGACGTCAAAGAGTTTCCCGTCGAGGCGGACAGCAATGTCCGCCTCGATCTCTTTATTGCCAGCAGAGCAGAGCTCTCGCGGACCCAGGCGGCGACTCTGATCGCTCAGGGACACGTGCAGGTCGATGGGCGGCGCGAAAAGGCGAGCTACCGGCCGGAGACCGGGGAGCTGGTGCGGATCGAGATCCCTGCGTCCGAGAAGCGGACGATCTCAGGCGAAGACATCCCCGTGAGCGTTGTCTACGAAGATGACGCGCTTCTGGTGGTGGACAAGCCCGCCGGGATGGTCGTGCACCCGGCACCCGGGAACTGGACCGGCACGCTCGTGAACGCCCTGCTGGGGCGTGGGGGCAGTCTCTCGAGCGAGGGCGAGCCGGAGCGGGCAGGGATGGTCCACCGGCTCGACAAGGAGACTTCGGGCCTTCTGGTGGTCGCCAAGACCGACCGGGCGCACCGTCTTCTGAGCGCGGCGATCGCTGCCCGACGGGTCGTCCGCCGCTACGCCGTCATGACCTGGGGTCATGTCTCGGCGGATGCTCTCACGATCGACAAGCCGATAGCCCGTGATCCGCGAGACCGGAAGCGCATGGCAATCGTCATTAAGGGTCGGCCGGCCAAGACCGACCTCATACGCCTTGCTCGGTTCGATGCGGGGGACCTTCTTCGTGCCCATCTCCATTCAGGACGGACTCATCAAATCCGCGTTCATCTCGCGTCTATCGGCCATCCTGTCATGGGCGACGACGTGTATGGAGGGGGCGGAGGACGTCGTGTGGCCGGACTTCCTCCCAAGCGGCACTTCCTTCACGCGGCCTGGCTCGCGTTCAATCACCCCGTGACCGGCGAGCCGCTCGATTTTCGGTCTCCGCTACCGGAGGATTTGCGCAACGCGCTGGCGGTGATCGCCGGAGAGCACACCCTGGCTGACGGCGTCGACCCACTCACGGCGTTCCGATTCTATGAGTGATGCCGTCGCGCTCCCGCCGGAGCAGGTCGTCGAGGAAGAGCCGCACGTACCGACCCGCCGCCTGCTCGTGTTCAACATTGGCGACAACTCCTTCGCGTGCGACATGGACTCATTTCGAGAGATAGTTCCCATGCAGCACATCACGAGGCTGCCGGCAGCACCCGACACGGTGCGCGGGCTCATCAATCTGCGCGGGACCATTGTTACCGTGATTGACGGCGGCACCTCGCTCGGCAAGACGGCTCGCGGGCGGGCGGAAGGACTGATCCTGCTGGTCGACTATTTCGACCGGTGGATCGGAATCGGCGTTGACGACGTTCGCGACATTCAGGATGTGCCAATAGATCAATTCGGGGCGGCGGATCAGGCGGAAATCCCGCTCGTGGGCGCGGTAACTGGAGCAGTAGAGATCGAGGGGAAGCGCGTCCTCGTGCTCGACATCAAGACAGTGGTTCAGCAAGTCATCGGACAAGGGAGGTAGGGTGAGCAGTACAGTGCTGGTTTGCGACGACGCGGTGTTCATGCGGACGATGGTAAGTGACATTCTTTCCCAAGCCGGATTCACGGTCGTTGGAGAAGCTGAAAACGGGAAGCAGGCTGTTGAGAAATACCAGCAGCTGAAACCCGATCTGGTGACGATGGACATCATCATGCCGGAGATGGGCGGAATCGAAGCGGTGAAGCAGATTACCCAGCTGGATCCTGCCGCGCGGATCCTCATGTGCAGCGCCATGGGGCAGCAGGCCCTGGTGCAGGAAGCGCTTCAGGCCGGAGCACGCGACTTCGTGGTCAAGCCGTTCCAGCCGAGCCGCGTTCTCGAAGCGGTGCAGCGGGTGCTCGCCTAGGTGGATACGGGTCGCTACGCCAAGCTTTTTCTCTCGGAGAGCCGCGAAAACCTCTCCGAGATAAACAACGCGCTACTCGAATTGGAGCGCGGCGGGAGCGACACGGCCATACCGCGCCTGTTTCGCGCGGTTCACACCATGAAGGGCATGGGAGCCGCGATGGGCTACACTTCGGTGGGAGAGCTGTCCCATGAGCTGGAGACGCTGCTCGACAAGCTCAGGAACGGCGCGCTCGTGGTAACGCGACCGATCATCGACACGCTGTTCTCCGGCGTGGACGCGCTCGAGCAGGCGGTGGATCTCGCAACGGGTGCGGCTCCGCAGCAGCTCGACGTGAAGGACATCATGGCCCGCATCCGGGCGGCCTCGAGTGAGGAGACAGCGCCGACGTTCACGTCGGAATTCGCCATTGTGCCGGTCGACAAGAAAGCGCCATCTCCGTCCGCTCCTGTTTCTCAGGCGCCGCAAAAGACGTCCCGGCACATCCGCATCGATGCAAAGCGGCTCGACACTCTGATGAATGTCGTGGGCGAGCTCGTGATTGCGCGCGACCGCATCCAGAAGATCGCCGAGCAGCTCGGCGACGAATCGCTGCTCGAGGCGACGCTGCGCGCCTCCCAGATCCTGGCCAACCTCCAGAACGAGATCATGACGAGCCGCATGGTTCCGGTCTGGCAGATATTCGAGCGCTTTCCGCGTGTCGTGCGCGACACCGCGCGCTCGCTCGGAAAAGAAGTGGATTTCAAGATCGAAGGCCGGGAGATCGAGCTCGATCGCTCGATGCTCGACGAGATGGGCGAGCCCGTTCTGCATCTGCTCCGGAACTCGCTCGATCACGGCGTCGAGACGCCGGACGATCGTGAGAAAGCCGGAAAGCCACGCGTCGCCACTCTGATCCTCACGGCGGAGCGTGACCGCGCGACGGTGCTCATACGTGTGACGGATGATGGCCGCGGAATCGACCAGTCGCGAGTGCTGCCGCGCGCTAAGAAGTTGGGTCTGGTAGAGCAGGGCACCACCAAGCTGTCCGAGCAGGAACTGGTCTCGATCATATCACGGCCCGGGTTCTCCACGGCGGAGAAGGTGACCGAGATCTCGGGGCGCGGCGTCGGATTCGACATCGTCGCCACACGGGTACGCGCGCTCGGCGGCTCGCTCGAGGTGCATACCGACGCGGGGCTCGGCACCAGCGTGAGCATGCGTCTTCCTCTCACGCTCGCCATCTCGCGCGCCCTCCTGGCAAGAGTCGATAAGGAGGTTTACGCGATCCCTCTCACGCACGTACTCGAGACATTCAGCCTCTCGCAGCCGATGCTGCTCGAGTCGAAGGGCAGGCAGGTCGTGGCCATCCGCGACGATCTGTTCACGGCTATCTGGCTGCGTGAGCGCGTGGGGCTGCCCGCGGCAGCCACCGCCGCCAGCGGTCAGGTCGTGCTCATCGAGCTGGCTGAGCGTCGCGCGGCGCTCATCGTCGACGAGTTCATCGGCCAGCAGGAAATCGTCGTCAAGCAATTTGACGGCGTGAACGCCAGCAAGACTCTTTTCAGCGGCGCGACCATCCTTGGTGATGGATCGCCCGCACTCATCGTGGACGCCTCCAGTCTCCTCTGAAATGACCAATCCCCGCAATACACCATCCGGCGATAGCGTTACCACGCTCCTTAGCAGTGCGCGTCTCGACGCGCTGCGCGAGGTTGCCAACATTGGCGCCGGCCACGCCGCGACCGCGCTCTCGACGCTGACTGGCACGCGCATCATGATCAGCGTCCCGATGGTGAACATCGTGCCGCCCGGCGATTTCGTCCCGGAGATCGCTCCCGGCGTCGAGATCGTCGCGGTGCAGATGGTGATGAGCGGCGACATCGGCGGGCAGACGGTGTTCCTCCTCGCAACCGTCGCGGGTCTCAGACTCGCCGAGCGGATGCTGCGGCGAGGGCGCGGGACATCCCAGAGCCTTGGCAAGCTCGAGCAGTCGGCGTTGAAGGAAGCGGGCAACATTCTCGCCGGCGCGTATCTCACCGCGCTCAGTGAGTTCCTCGACATGCGTCTGATGCTCTCTCCGCCCACGCTCACGACCGGGAAGACCGAGGAAGCTCTGAAGACGCTGGGGGACCACGCGCCACAGGCCGAGTCTCCGATCCTGTGCGTGGAGACGGAGTTCTTCCTCGAGGAGCCGGTGGAGAGCTTGCACGGATTCTTCCTGCTCGTCCCCGACCCGAAGGCATTTGACGCCATCTTCCGCGCCGTGCGCGTAGAGTAGCCCATGAGCGCAGCGGCAACTGCCCGCCCATCGGCAGCCGCTCAAGGCGGTGAGATCGACATCCTGCGATCGTTCGCCCGCCGAATCGATCCTTCGGACGCGGGCGCGTACAACAATCTCGGCGTCCTCTATTTTCGAAAGGGGCTGACGGACGAGGCGATCGTCGCGTTCTCGCGCGCCCTCGCGCTCGACGAACGGATGGGTGTAGCCAGACGAAATCTTGAGATTGCGTATGGGGATAGTGGCATCGTCGAGCGGCGCCTGCAGGAGCTCGACGAGCGGCTGCGCGCCAATCCGGAGGACCTCGAGGCGCTGGTTCAGAGCGGGATCGCGGAGAAGACGGCCGGCCGGCTGGAGCGCGCGCACACTCTCTTTCAGCGCGCGATCGAGCTCGATCCAGACAGCTCTGTCCTCCATTTCCTGCTCGCCGAGGCTCTCTACAACCGCGGCCTCCACGAAGACGCGATGCGCTCGGTCAAGCGGTCGATCGAGTTGAACCCGGAAAATCCCGACGCCCTGTATCTGATCGGCTTCATACTTGGCGATCTGGGCCGCGGTGAAGAGGCGGCCGAAGCGAATCGACGCGCCGTGATGCTGAACCCGACGCTGGTGCGGGCCCAGGCGAATCTCTCGCTCGAGACGTATCGCCATGAGGTCACCCCGAGCCGCCAGCAGAAGACCCCGGCCGGCGCGCACATCACACTCGGCCGCGCGCTGAGACAGAAGGGCTACTTCCAGGAAGCGCTGCGCGAGTACGAGAGGGCAATCGAGGGCGGAGAAGCAAACGCGGAAGTGCTGCAGGCTATGCTGGAGCTGTACCTGTTGCAGCGCGACACGGGCGCCGCAATCGCCACCGCCGAGCGATTCGCGCGCGAGTTCTCACCGACGGCAAAGACCTGGAACGGCCGTGGCGTCGCGCTGCAGCTGGAAGGACGCCACGCCGAGGCGGAGCAAAGCTACACGAAGGCGCTGGAGATCGACCCGAGCTACCCGTTCTCGCACAACAACCTGGGCGTCCTCTTCTGGCACAAGAGCGACACCAAGTCCGCGATCAACTCGTTCAGGCGTGCGTTGCAAGCACCGGCTCCTCCGGTCGAAGCCCGACTGAACCTCGCCCTCGGGTTGTTCAGGAGGAAGCACACGGAGCTAGCGCTCGAAGCCTATCGACAGGTGCTGAGCGCCGCGCCCGAGCACCCCGTCGCGTGGAACGGCATCGGTCTCATCCTCGTCGAGCTCGAGAAGTACGCCGATGCGCGGAACGCGTTTGCGCGCGCGATCCAGGCGAATCCCGATTTCGCCGAAGCGCACTACAACATGAGCTTCACGCTCTCCAACCTC
>PKVB01000187.1 GCA_003131365.1 Gemmatimonadota bacterium
AGTCATAGATAGTGTTGCTGTTAGCGGAACGGTGCAGCCTTGAAAAATAGCGGAGGATTGGAGAGGGGTCAACCCTCCTGAGTGCCACTGAACGAGTGGGATGCTGGTAACTGCAACTGAACGTTCAGCAGAAAAGATTTAGGCTATGGCGTACTGCTGCGTCACGTCGCGCCCCTGTGCCTTAACCACAAGCTTGAACTCATCCGGTTTCAGCAACGGATCGTCTCGAAACTCGAGGGAAAAGTTGGCTGCTTTCTGAAGCTTCTGAGCCAAATCCCGCTCCTGCTCGAGAACGTACATCGCGACGTCTGGGTGCAGCTTGACGAGCAGGTTGTCGCGCCGCCCCTCGACCGCCATGCGCTTGACCGAGCGCTCCATCCGTCGCACGATCGTCTCGGGCGTCAGCACGCGTCCCGTCCCGCTGCACGTCGGGCATGCCTCGGTCGATGACTGATAGTGGCTCTGGCGCACCCGCTGGCGCGTCATCTCGATCAGCCCAAGATCGCTTACAGCGAACGCCTTGGTTCGCGCGCGATCGCGAGAGAGATGCTGCCTCAGCTCCTGTAGCACGCGATCCCGGTTCGCCTTGGTCTCCATGTCGATGAAATCGGACACAATGATCCCGCCGACGTCGCGTAGCCGAAGCTGACGCGCGACTTCCTGAGCCGCTTCCATGTTGGTTCTTAGAACCGTCTTCTCCGGATCCTTCTTGCCGGTGTAGCGTCCCGAGTTGACGTCGATCGAGACGAGCGCCTCGGTTGGCTCGATGATCAGATATCCCCCGGAAGGGAGGTCGCACCGACGCTTGAAGATGTCCCTGATCTCCGACTCGATCCCGGCGGTGTCGAAGAGTGGAACCTGCGACTCGTGGAGCTTGACTCGTTCGATCAGCTCGGGCGCGATGTCCTTCAGGTATCCGACGATCTCATTGTAGACCTGCTTCGAGTCGACGGCGAGGCTGTCCACCTTGTCGCTGAAGATGTCACGGACCAATCCCCGCGTAAGACCGCTCTCGCGGTTAACCAGAGATGGCGCTTTTTGGAAGTGCGTCTTTCTCTTGATCTTCTTCCACTGCGACATGAGGCTGTTCAGCTCGCGCTGAAGCATCTCGGGCGTCACGTCTTCGCTAACCGTCCGGACGATTACGCCGCCCGACTTGTCTGGAAGAATGCTCTGGACCTGTTCCTTGAGTCGCGCCCGCTCGGGCGACGATCCGATCTTCCGGCTCACGCCAACCTTCGATGAGTCGGGAATGTAGACCAGGAATCGGCCGGCGAGTGAGATCTGGGCCGTAACCCGCGGGCCTTTGGTCGAGATCGGCTCCTTTGAGATCTGGACCAGAATTTCCTGGCCGCGCTTCAGAGCTTCCTGAATCAGGGGGGCTTTCGCCCGGCGCCCGTTGCTCGAGTGGCCGTTGCCGTTCTTCTTCTCGACCGGCGCTTCTCTCTCGTCGTCGTCGTCTTCTTCTTCATCCTCGTCTTCGTCTTCGTCTTCCGCCTCGTCGGCGGTTTCCCTGACCAGATCGGAGGCGTGGAGGAAGGCGCTCTTCTCGGTACCAATGTCGACGAAGGCGGCCTGAATTCCGGGGAGTACCGCGTCAACCCGGCCCAAATAGATGTCACCGACCATGCGTCGGTTGTCTGGACGATCGGCTAGAAGCTCAACGAGCTTCCCGTCCTCCAGAATCGCGATCCGCGTTTCGCGCGGAGCCGCGTTTATGAGGATTTCTCTTTTCATTGTGTCCGTCTCAACCCATCTCTCGGCGACTCGGCGAGCGAAGTGGAGGACGGTTCAAAAAAAGTCCGCGCGGTCGTGTTACAGGGCCGCGTTATGAGTTCCTTTTGGTTTCACATCAGCGCCCCTCGATCCATGTGTCCGGGACCCGCGAGTCGCGCGGGTGCCCCATGCATTGAGGAGCAACAGTCACTGAGACAATTTACCGCCGAAGGGCTTGTTTCCGCAACGGCGACAACAACTTACGCGCGATGGTTAATGTCCCTCCCGAAATCCGCAGCGCGCCAACTATGTGACGCGCCGCCCCAAAAGCGGTCACCTAGCGCCAGAGCCTCGACGCGACATCCATGATTGGCTGATGCCAGACTAGCCAGGCCATGACGAGAACATAGGTGAGGCCTGCCTTCCATTCCCCGTGCTTCATGTAGAGGTCGAAACTGAAGCCATCGCCTTCGTCCGGATGCGTCGCCTTCCAGGGTGTGGGCCGGGGAACGAAGGCGGGAACGTTGAGGGCGTAAGCCTCGTAGTCCTCCGGAAATCTTCCGGCGATGTTGGCCCGCTCGCGCTGCATCGTGGGGGCGTAGATGAGCACGAAGAAGGCGACCACCAACAGGAGCAGTGCCCAGTGCCACGCGACGGCGAAGCCGGCCGCGATCAGAAAACTTCCGAAATAGAGGGGATTCCGGGTGTGGGCGTAGGGGCCCGAGGTCGCGAGCCGCTCGTTCTTCGAGATGTGGCCCGAGGCCCAGGCGCGAACGATGACGCCGATGAGGGCGATGACCCCGCCAACCGCCAGTGTCAGCGGTGTGGCTCGCGCGAAAATGAGATAGCCAATGCCGAGTATGAAGCCGAGTGGAAGTCTCAGACGCTTGGCAACCTCGGAATAAGTCAATCCGCCAGCTCCTTGAGGAGGTTTCGGGCGATGACGAGTCGCTGAATCTCGGAAGTGCCCTCGCCGATTTCGCAGATCTTTGCATCGCGGAACATGCGCTCGACGGGATACTCCTTCGTGTACCCGTAGCCACCGTGGATCTGGATCGCCTTGATCGTCGTGCGCATGGCCAGCTCGGAGCAGTAAAGCTTGGCGATCGCTGCCTGCTTGCTGAACGGCTGCTTGTTCTGAGCCATCCAGGCCGCGTGGAACATCAGATGCTTCCCCGCCTCGATCTCCGTCGCGATGTCCGCAAGCTGAAACTGAATTCCCTGAAAGCTCGAGATCGGCTGGCCGAACTGCTTGCGTAGAGTCGAATAGCGAAGTGACTGCTCGAACGCGCCTTCGGCGATGCCGAGCGAAAGCGCCGCGATCCCGACACGGCCGGAGTCGAGCGTCCGCATGAAGTTGTTGAACCCTTCTCCCTCTTCGCCGAGCAGGTTTTCAGTCGGCACTTCGACATCTTCGAAAACCAGTGACCGCGTGTCTGATGCGCGCCACCCCAGTTTGTCTTCTTTCTTCCCGGACGTGAAGCCGCGCATCGAAGTCAGAGAATCGTCATGGCCGATGCCGAGGCCCTTGGTCTTGTCGAGATCGCTCGATTCCTTCGTCACGATGAAAGAGCTAATGCCCTTCGTTCCCGCGCCAGGCTCGGTCACCGCCGTCACGATAAAGATCTCTCCGACACCGCCGTGCGTGATGAAGATCTTGCTGCCGTTGAGGACGTAGTGCGATCCTTTGCGCACCGCGGTCGATCGGGTACTGGCGGCGTCGCTTCCGGCGCTGGGCTCGGTCAGGCCGAACCCGCCGAGAACTTTTCCGGTAGCGAGCAATGGCACGTAACGTTTCTTCTGCGCCGCCGTTCCGAAGTTCACGATCGGTGACGTGCCCAGCGTCGTGTGCGCGGAGATGGTGATGGCGTGGGACGCATCGATCTTCGCCATCTCGTTGATCACGATCATGTAGCTGAGGAGATCCAGTCCTGCCCCGCCCAGCTCCTCCGGCCACGGAATGCCCAGCAGTCCGAGCTCGCCCATCTTCTTCACGTTCGCCCAGGGGAACTCGGCCTTCGCGTCGAGCTCCGCCGCGACGGGCGCTACTTCACCGCGCGCGAATTCGCGGACCATGTTGCGGACCGCGAGATGCTGCTCCGAAAAATAGAGTGAGTCTTCCATGGATCAGCCTACCGATTCTCCGCCGCGGAAAAGTTCTCCGGGTAGAGCGAGACGCGAACGTAATTGTCGATGCGTAGATACTTCACGGCGGCTCGCTGCAGGTCGGCGATCGTAAGAGCCGAGATGAGCTTGTCACCGTCGGGAATCTCGGTCAGGGGCCAGCCGCTCTGATCGAACGATGCGATCTGCGACACCCAGTAGCCGTTCTGCTTGATCGCAGTCTCCCTGGAACGCAGTGCAGCTTCCTTCACCTTGTTCAGATACTCCGGCGTGGTTCCGAACCGCTTCACGCTGTCTATCTGGGCAAGCGCGGCCGTTGTGAGCGCTTCAAGGCGCTCGGGTGCGGACCCAAAGCCAATCGTGAACCGATACGACGGCAGCGGATCCCTGGACGCGCCGGGGCTCACGCTCACGCCGTACGTCCCACCCAGGTTCTCGCGCAGCGCTTCGCGCAGCTTGATGTTGAGCAGCTCTGCGAGCGCGCTCAGATAGTACCGGTTCTGCCTGTTGTACTCGAATGGGCCGGTGAAGATTAGAGCTGTCCGCGCCTTTGGCTCCGCTCCCTTCTTGACGACGCGTTGCACGACACCGGTGGGGGGACGAATGCCGGTATCGCGCCACGTTTCCTTGCGCCCGGTGGATGGGAGGGCACCGAGCCATTTCGCGATCAGAGGCTTCATCGAATCGACTGAGAAGTTCCCGACGAAGACGAACGTGAAGCCGCTCGCGTCGGCGAATCTCTCCTTGTAGAAGTCGAACGACTTGGCGGGATCGATTCTGTCGAGTGTGGCGGCCGACATCGGCTGCTCGCGCACCGAATGCTGCGCCAGGGTCACCTGCAGGGTGTCGCTGAACGCAGCCTCAGGGCTGGCGCTCCGATTGGCGAGAACTCCCTTGTAGCGCCCGAGGAATGTGTTGACCAGCGAAGTGTCGAGTCTCGGCTGTGTGAAGTAGAGATAGACGAGCTGGAGCATCGTGTCGACATCGCGCTGTGATGCGCTCCCCGATACTCCTTCGCTCAGGTCATCGATCGATGGGAATACACTGACCTGCTTGCCGGCGAGGAATTTCTGGAGGTCGATGACGGTGAACTTGCCGACGCCGCTGGTGGTCGGAATGAGATCGGCGGCGCTGGCCGCGATGTACGATGCGTCCGAGAGAAGCGACGCGCCTCCAGGACTATACGATGTAAACATGATCTGATCGGCGTTGAAGTCGGTGGGTTTGAGCAGCACGCGAACGCCGTTTGAAAGCGTCCACTCCGTAATTCCGACTTCCTTGATCTGGCGCTCTGATACGACCTTGCCGCCTGTCGGATCCTTGTCGACGAGCTGCCCGGAGAGTGAAGTCTCGGAGTAGGCCGCGATGTTCGCCCCTTTGACCGCGTCGAAAGCGAGGAGAAGCTCTCCGGGAGCGGGATTCACGATTCCCGCCTTGTCTGGCGAGGTGGTCGCGAGAACTCGGTTCTTGTCGGTCATCCACTCCCCCGCCAGCTTGTTCACTTCAGCGAGCGTGATCCCCGGGAGCAGGCGAGTGATAGCATCGAGATCGTACTGAATGCTCGTGGATGGCTCGGACTCCAGGAACGCCGACGAGTACGCCTCGGCATACACATTCGAGTTCGTTTTGTCGCGCTCCGCGTAGGCCTGCTCGATCCCCCGCTGCGTGTCCTTCCGGGCGCGATCCAGCTCCGATTGAAGGAATCCGAATTTCTTCACGCGCTCGCCCTCAGTGAGGAGAGCGTTCAGTCCGCGCTGAATTCCGTTGTCGGCGACGACTGCCGTGAGCGAAAACGCCTCAGCGGACCGAACGAGATCGCCTTGCCCGCCATACGCGGTGATGAAGGGCGGATTCGGCTTCTGCGTGATCTCCGCGAAGCGGTCGTTGAGCATCGAGCCGAAGAGCCCCTCGACCAGATGCTGTCGGTACGTCGCCGACGTCGTGTTGAAGCGCTTCGGCTGCTTGTAGAGAAGCCTGATGGTCGAGCGTGTCGCTTCCTTGTCGCTGTTGATCGAGACGAGCGTGCCGGCCTGAGTAGGAACCGGAAAGAGCGGTCGCGCTTTGGGTGAGGTCGCCCGCGGAATCGCGCCCAGGTACTTCCTGATCAAACCCTCGATCTGCCGCTTGTCGAAATCACCAACGGCGACGACAGCCATTAGATCCGGCCGATACCAGGTGTCGTAGAAGCGGCGGAGAGTCGCCGACTTGTAGGTCTCCAGAACAGACTTCAGTCCGATCGGGATGCGCTCACCATACTTTGATCCCGTGAAGAGAACCGGAAACCACTTGTTCTGCATCCGATTCTCCGCGCCCTGCCCCAGCCGCCACTCTTCGATCACGACGGGTCGTTCCTTTGCGATCTGCGCGGGCTCGAACGCGACGTTGTGGGCCCACTCCGCCAGAATCTCAAATCCCTTGTCCACGATCGCGGCCGTGTCCGTCGGAATGGTGATCATGTACACAGTCTCGTCAAAGCTCGTGAATGCGTTGATGTCCGGACCGTAGCGCATGCCGACGGATTCGAGGTAGCTCGAGATCTGGTTTCCGGCGAATCGTTTCGTGCCCCGGAACGCCATGTGCTCGACCATGTGGGCGAGACCCCGCTGGTCTTCGTCCTCGAGCACCGTANNGAGCCGGCGTTGACCACGAGTCGCAGCTCGGCCCGCTTCTCCGGCTTGTGATTTTCGCGGATGTAGTAGCGCATCCCGTTGGAGAGCGTCCCGATTTCTACCGCGGGGTCGAAGGGCAAGGGCGCGGCGGCCGCACCTATTGGCTGCTGCGCGGATGCCGTCGAAGGCGCGCCGGCGATGACGCTCGCGAGCGAGGCGGCGCCGAACAGCAGCGCGAAATGCAGTCTGATCTCTGATCTCATTTACTTCGTCGTCAATGGTTGGCGCCCCGATGCTCAGGCGGCTTCAATGTCGTCAGCTTTCGAGATCGCATCGAGAAAGCGCGCGCCGTAACGCTCGAGCTTCATCGGGCCGACACCGCGGACATCCTGAAAAGCAGTCAACGATCGTGGGCGCCTTACCGCGAGCTCGGCCAGCGTACGGTCCGAGAATACAATATACGCGGGCACATGTTCCTCGCGGGCAATCGTGCTTCGGACAGTCCTGAGCGCGCCTAGTAGTCGCTCATCCGCAACGCCCAGTGACACATCATCCGCGACGTCGGCAGACCGAACGGCATCAGCCGTGTGAGATGTTGCGCGCCTGGTTCTTTTGTCGCGTCGCACTCGCCGTGGCGCTTCGTCTTTCACGGTGGCCGCCGCAGTAATGCCGAGGCAGTTGTCGCAGCCTTCGCACTTGCGCTTAGCCGCGGGATCACCGAAGTAGCGCAGCACGAAGCCGCGCCTGCACTCCTTCGTGTAAGCGTATTTCTGCACAGCTTGCAGCTTGGAAAGGTCTGCGGCACGGCGGCGATCGATGACAGCCCAGTCGATCTTGAACTTCGAGAGCGGCGCCTTCATGTCAGCGAGATAGAGGCCGTTCCCCAACCTCTCCCATACGAGGAACTGCCGGTCCTGGAGTGCGTCGAGCAGTGGTGTGGCAGCGGCAGATCCGCCCAGTCCCGGTGGCAGTCCGTCGAGATCGACGACGGCACCGGTGTGCAGAGCAGCGCCGACGCCCCGCCAGAGCGCGCGAAGCAAGCCGAGCTCACTGTTGCTCTCGCCCGTCAGCTCGCGCTTGATACGCTCGGGCGTGGCGAGGAGGCGCACATGGACGCGCGCCTGTTCACCGTTGCTGAGCGTCAGCGCGCCAGGGCGCGTCAGAATTCGGATCGCGCCCTCGATCTCTCGACTGTTGGGCTTGGGCTTGATCGCGCGAGCCAGGTCTTCCGGCTCAGCGCTTACGAAGCCCTGGTCATCCGAGAGCTTCCTGAGGGCCTCATACGTCTTCTCGACGACGACCCGCTCCGGATAAGAGCCCTTGATGAAGAACTCGTGCGTAAAGCGATCGGGAAATGCGTGGAGCAGAAACACATCCGAGTGGAGCCCATCCCGCCCGGCGCGACCCGCTTCCTGATAGTACGCCTCGAGAGTGCCGGGCATCGCGTAGTGAATGACGAGGCGCACGTTGGGCTTGTCGATCCCCATTCCAAATGCGTTGGTGGCGACAATCGCCCGGATCTTTTCGCCCATGAAGGCTTCCTGCACCTCGCGACGCCTGCTGTCGTCGAGGCCCGCGTGATAGCCGGCTGCACGGATCTTCGCGCGCTCGAGAACCGTGGTGAGGTGATCCACCGCTTTACGGGTGGAGGCATAGATCACCGCGAGTCCATCGTGCTTGCGCAGGATTTCGACGATTCGCTTCTCTTTTTCGGCGTCATTCTTGGTCGGAACGACGAAGTACGTGAGGTTGGGCCGGTCGAAGCCGGTGATGATCGTCTCGGGGTTTTTCAGCGCGAGCTCGCGCGCAATGTCACGACGGACCTCAGGGGTCGCGGTCGCCGTCAGCGCGATCGTCGTCGGGGAACCGAGCGCCTCGTGGACCTTCTTCACCCGCAGGTAGCTCGGCCGGAAATCGTGCCCCCACTGGCTGATGCAATGGGCTTCGTCGATCGCGAGAAGCGAAACGCCGGCCTTGCGCAGCCGTTCTGCGATGCGGCCATAGTCGAATCGCTCGGGCGCAACGTAGAGCA
>PKVB01000039.1 GCA_003131365.1 Gemmatimonadota bacterium
TGGTCCCGCCGTGCGCTTCGACGATGCCGCGCGCGATCGCGAGACCAAGTCCCACTCCGCGGCCATCGCCACGCTTCGCCTGCCAGAACTTTCCGAACAACCGCGGAATCTGGGCTGCCGGTATTCCAGGTCCCGTGTCGGTCACCGAGCACTGCACCGGGCCATTCGTTCGGGCGGCGGACAGCGTGATCGTGCCACCCGCGGGCGTGAACTTGATCGCGTTTCCAACGAGGTTGGAAAGAACCTGAAGCACGCGAGCGGGATCGGCGCGCACCGCCGGAAGATCGTCGGCCGCCATGACGGCGAAGGTGATCGACTTTTCGCGCGCAATCGGCTCGAGCATCTCCGCCGCCTCGCGAAAGAGGTCATGCACCGTCACCTTTCGCGGCACAATCGACAGTCGGCCGGCCTCGATGGTAGTGACGCTGAGCAGATCGCGGATCAGGTGATTCATGCGCTCGCCGGATCGCTTGATGATCTTCAGCTGACTGATCCGCGCGGTCTCCGGCCCCGGTTCCTCGATGAGGAGCGATGTCGCCATCGCGATCGTGTTGAGCGGATTGCGCAGATCGTGGGCAACGATCCCGAGGATTTCCTCGCGAGCGTCGATGATTTTCTGCGCATCGTCATAGAGGCGATCGAGCGTGACGCGCCCGACTTCGTTCATCACGACTCGACGAACCATATCCGTGACGCCGAGCGCAAGCACACCGGACAAGAGCACTGCCACGAGTGATCCGGCGCCCGCCAGCACCGGCACCCAACCGAACGCTGCCGCGACAAGGAGCGCCAGTGCTGCGAGGCCGGTAGTGAGCTCGACGGCGGAGCGAGTGAGGCGGAACGCACCCGTGAACGCGAGCACGACGCAAAGACCCGCGAACGTCGTAGCCAGACCAGGTGGCGCGGAGAATGGATCCACTCCGATGCGGCTCAGTCCCAACCCGGCGACGAGGAGTGTTGTGTCGGCAATCGGGAAGGCTCTACGCAACCAGGATTTGTACCAGTCCCGCCGCAGCAGTACGAGAACGGCCGCCGCAAATGTCATCCAGACCAAAGACGCAGCCAGACTACCGATCGTGGGCGCTGATATCGCAGTCACCTTGCTGAGCACGAGCCGGCCAATCACGAACACCGAGAATGCGCCCGCGGCCGCGACCCGCAAATACGCGAGCCTCAGCTCGGCGCGACGCGCCTCCTCGGCCAGATTTTTCTCGATCGCGATGCTGAGGTTCTCAGCAGCGTGCTTGGCATGCAGCTGGCCGCGAACCGCATCAGCGATTTCCGAGGCAAGTGCCGCTCGAGAATCGAGAACATTGTCCCGCAATAGTCCTCCGGCGATTCGCGCCTCCAAGGAATGGCCATCGCCCATGCCGCCCGGGGCGGACCCATTATTGACTCATAGTGGCTCATCCGCAAGCTCGGATTGAGAACCACCGGGCCGCTGTCCCTTATTCTCGGAGAATTCTGGCGGGCGAAGCCCGCCGATACCGGTCCTTAGCCTCTGGGCCCCGCTATGCGGTCGAGGTCATCGAGCCCCGCAAGAACGTCTCGCGGCTTGGAGCCGTCGGGCGGCCCAAGGATGCCAGCAGCATGGAGCTGGTCGATGATGCGCGCGGCGCGCCCGTATCCGACCTTGAGCCGGCGCTGGAGAAGCGACGTGCTGCCGTGCTGGTTCTGGATCACGACTTCGGCGGCCTCGCGGAACAATTTGTCGCGATCCGCGTCGTCGAGATTGTCGGAGTCGCCGCCGCTCGCCTCCTCGGCTTCCCTGCGACGAATCTTCTCGATGATGTCGTCCTCGCTCGGTGTTTCATCGACGAAGAGTCCCTGCGCTTCGAACGCCGCCTTCCGCTCTTCGCGACGCAGCTCGTACCAGCCCATCAGCCGCTCGGTGTCCTCGCTCGAGATGTACGCGCCCTGAAGCCGCGACGGCTCCGACTTCTGCGGCGGAATGAATAGCATGTCGCCATTGCCGAGTAGTGATTCGGCGCCGATGCCATCGAGAATCGTGCGGCTATCCACCTGCGACGCGACGCGAAATCCGATGCGGCTCGGGAAGTTCGCCTTGATCAATCCGGTGATGACGTTCACGCTCGGGCGCTGCGTCGCCAGTATGAGATGGATTCCGATCGCGCGCGCCTTCTGCGCCAGCATCGCCAGCGGCGTCTCGATCTCGGCCTGCACCGTCATCATGAGATCGGCGAGCTCGTCGATGATGACGACGACGTAGGGAACGATTCCTCCCTTGTACTCGAGATCCTCGAACGCCACTTCGTTTCTCTTCGCGTTCTTGAGCTTCTGCCCTTCGTGGACCTTGCGGTTGAAATCCTGGATGTTGCGGGCGCCATTGGCGGCCAGCAGCTCGTAGCGGTCCTGCATCTCGAGCACCGCCCACTTGAGGACAGCGGCTGCGTCACGATTGTCGGTGACGACCTTGTGCCGCAGGTGCGGCAAAACATTGTAAACCGAGAGCTCGACCATCTTCGGATCGATCATCAGGAAGCGCAGCGTCGTCGGCGTGTGACGATAGATAAGGCTCGTGATCAGCGTGTTGATGCACACCGATTTTCCCGATCCCGTCGCTCCGGCGATCAGCAGGTGGGGCATTTTCGCCAGATCGGCGATGACCGGCCTGCCCTCGAGATCCTTTCCAAGCGCGATCGGCAGCGCCGCGCGAATGGTCTGGAATTCGCGCGACTCGATCAGCTCACGGAACGCCACCATCTCGGCGGTCGGATTTGGGACTTCGACGCCGACGGCGCCCCGGCCCGGAATCGGAGCGACGATGCGGATGCTCTGCGCGCGCATCGCCAGCGCGAGATCGTTGGAGAGATTCGCGATCTGACGGACCTTCACTCCCGAGGCCGGCGCGACCTCGAACTGCGTCACGACGGGCCCGGTCGTGCGTCCCACCAGATCGCCCTCGACGCGGAATGTTCGCAGCGCATCCATCAGCTTGATGCCCATCGCATCCAGCTCGCGCTTGCCGAGGTCGGCGTTGCGCGGTGGGGGCGGCGTCAGGAGCTCGGGTGACGGAAGATCTTCATCGGTGAAGGAGACCGTGTCGCCTTCGAAAGCGTCGATTGCGGCGCCGATCTTTTCGGCGTGGAGGGCGGCCTGGGCAGCCACAGAAGATTTCGATTTGCGCTCGCGCCTCTTCTCGATCGGAATCAGCGGCTCCTCGGCGATTGTGCTCATGAGCGAGTGATCGACCTGCGGCATCTCCTCCGGCTCGGGCTGGAGCAGCGACGTTGAGACAACGGACGCCGACATTTCCGGTCCGGGCACCACGATCTCCTTCTTGGGATCGAGCCCGGCCCGCTCCGCGGGCGTGGGCGCCACGAAATCGTCGAGAGTCGTCACCCGCTTGGCGACGACGACGCGGATCGGATTCCAGGACAGCGTCGCGGCCATCAGAACGCTGAGGCTGATCGCCATTAGGATCCATGCACCCGCGGCCCCCGCGAACTGCAGGACGTAGAACGCGGCAAAGGCGCCCCATATTCCAGCCAGCGCGGTCGCTTCACGCACCCCTCCCTGGGCCAGTCCAAAAACGATCGGCAGCAGGAAAACCATTCCGAGGAGGAAAACCATCCACGATCTGTCTTTGCGCTCGCCAAGGCGCCCGAAGAGTCGCAGCGCGTGCGCGGCCGGGGCAACGGGAAGGAGCGCGGCGGCGGGCCAGCCGAGGAAGAGAGCGATCGGGCTCGCAAGCAGGGCTCCGATCCAGCCGAAGTTTCCCTTTACGTTGCCGTTGCCGTGGAGCTGTGTGTAGCCCTCGGCGGCGAGTGCGCCGGCGAGGAAGATCCCGAACAGGAGGAGGACGATGCCGCGGATCTCGCGCGCGAGCGCGGACTCCGACGGTCTATCGTGCCCGTTCCGGCCCGAGCTTCGTGATTTGCCGGTCCTGGTAGATCGGGACCACAGGATAGGAGTCCACTTCCGCGGCGGCGGCGAGGTCGTCACCAAATCCTGCCGACTGGAGCGCTTGTCCGTGGGACGATTCTTTGAAGACTTTCGCGATGTTGTCGCCATATTTTTTTTCGATCACCACCGATGCGGCCGCTGCGTCGTTGGTCTGAATCGAGTCTGAGCGTTTTGGAATCGCCCGGACGTAGCGACCAGCGCAGGCGGCGTCTTCGAGCGTGAAGCTGCCCTCTTCTCCCGCGCAGATGATCGCGATGTCCGTGTTAGAGCTGGCCGCCACCTTCATCATGGCCAGCACTGCCGTGAAGTTGACGTATGAAGCTATCACAATGTCACGGGCGTTCTGCACCCCCAACAGCGTCCTGGTGCCGTTGGTTGTGGTTATGAGGATCGTTTTGCCCTCTACCATGGTCGGTGTGAACGCCTGCGGAGAGTTCCCGATATCGAAACCGGCGATGGGGTACATCTTCTGCTCGCCTGCGAGCAGAATCTGGGACCGGGCAAATTCCTTCGAGCGGTTGATCACCTCATCCGCGCCTTCGACGGGTATCACCGTCTTGGCGCCATTGCCGAGCGCGGTGGCGACGGTGGTGGAGGCCCGAAGGACGTCGACGATCACGACGAGGCGTCCCGCGGTCTCGATCGGCTTTACCTGATTGGGCGTGAAGAAAACATCAAGCCGCACTGAGTGGCTCCTTCATCAATTGGCTTTCGCGCTCGAGGAACTTGGTATCCACGGCGCCCTCCTGGAAATGCTTGTTGGCCATGACGCGCGCGAGAAACGGGATAGTGGTGGTGATGCCCTCGATGATGAAGCTCTCGAGCGCGACCTGCATGCGCCGGAGCGCTTCCGGCCGGTCGCGACCCTGGCAAATGAGTTTGGCGATTAGCGAATCGTAGTACGGCGGAACTGTGTAGCCGGCGTAGACGTGGGTGTCGAGGCGAACTCCAGGGCCACCGGGCGGATGAAATACATCGATCCTACCCGGTGACGGTTGAAAGTTTCGCGCCGGATCTTCAGCGTTGACGCGGCACTCGATGACGTGGCCCCGGCGCTCGATCGGCGGCTTCACGGAGAGCTTGTCACCGCTCGCCACGCGGATCTGCTCCTTCACCAGATCCACGCCCGTCAGCACCTCCGTCACCGGGTGCTCGACCTGAATGCGTGTGTTCATTTCCATGAAGTAGAACGACTTGTCCTCGTTGAGCAGCATCTCTATCGTGCCGGCGCCGACGTAGTCGATCGCCTTCGCGCCTTTCACGGCGGCGTCACCCATCTTCTGGCGCAGGGAGTCGGTGAGCGCAACGCTCGGCGCCTCTTCGATCAGCTTCTGGTGGCGGCGCTGCACGGAGCAATCGCGCTCACCGAGATGGATGATGTTGCCGTGGCGGTCGCCCATTATCTGGAACTCGATGTGTCGCGGGCGCGCGAGATACTTCTCGATGTAGACTTCACCGTTGCCGAACGCGGAGAGCGCTTCGGACCGCGCCAACTGGAACGATCGCGCAAAATCCTCCGGGTCGGTGGCGACGCGCATTCCCTTTCCGCCGCCGCCGGCGGCAGCCTTGATGATTACCGGGAAGCCGATCTCGCGCGCGAACTTGAGAGCGTCGTCCGAGTCCTCGACCGGTCCGGGCGTGCCCGGGATGATCGGCACTCCGACGTCCTGCATTGTCTTGCGGGCGGCGGCCTTGTCGCCCATGAGCCGGATCTGGTGCGGGGTCGGGCCGATGAAGTTAATGTTGGACGCGATGCACGTCTCCGCGAATTCCGCGTTCTCGGCGAGGAAGCCGTAGCCGGGATGGATGGCGTCGGCGCCGGCAATCTCGGCGGCGGCGATGATGCGCGGGATGTTGAGGTAGGATTCGCGCGCGGGGGCGGGCCCGATGCAGACGTCGTCGTCGGCGAAGCGCACGTGGAGCGATTCGCGATCGGCTTCGGAGTACACGGCCACCGTTTGGATGCTGAGCTCGCGGCAGGCGCGGATCACCCTTAGCGCGATTTCTCCGCGATTTGCGATTAGGACTTTCTTAAACACTGTTGCTCATTAAGCGTTGTTTCCGGAAACTGACTACTGAAAAGAATGGGATCCGAGATTCCCCCTGCTGAAAAGAACGGGATCCGAGATCTACTGACTACTGAAAAGAACGGGATCCGAGATCTCAGAGGGCACAGATGACAGAACTAAGTCACCACGCTCCGACCCTGCTCAACAGATCACCTGCAACTTTGCCGTTGCTTGTACCCCGAGCCGCACCTGTGACGTCTCCGCGCAGTGACCAACAACTGAGATCTACGCTTCTCAGATCTCGGATCCCGTTCAGTTCAGCTGTGCGCTTTCAGATATCGGATCCCGTTCAGTTCAGAAAACGAGATGCACCCCGCGAACCGAACGAATCTTTCCCTACGTAACTTCCTGCTTAACTGAATCCCATGAGGTATCACTGGACGCGTTTATGCCTTGCGCGCGCAACGCGAATTCCGCCGGATTGGTCGAGGCGAAAAGCGCATCGTCGTACGAGATCACGCCCTTGCCATACCAGTTCATGAGCGACTGATCGAAGGTCTGCATCCCGTAGGCGACGCCACCCTCCTTGATCAAATCCGGAATGTTGAGCGCCTTGGACAGGTCGCGAATCTGGTCGCGCACCGCCTCGGTGTTGACCAGGATCTCCGCCGCCGGCACTCTCCCCTTCTTGTCGGCGCGACGAACGAGACGCAGCGAGATGATCGCGCGCAGCGCCGTCGACAGCATGTAGCGCACTTCGGTCTGCTGGTGCGGCGGGTAGAAGGACAGGACGCGGTTGATCGTTTGCGTCGCATCGGTCGTGTGCAGCGTCGAGAACACGAGGTGACCCGTCTCCGCCGCCTTGAGCGCCGTGTCCAAGGTGTCGAGATCGCGGATCTCGCCCACGAGCAGAATGTCGGGATCCTGCCTCAGCACGCGGCGCAGCGCCTGGGCGAAGCTATTGGTGTCGGTTCCAACTTCGCGCTGGTTGATGCTACTTTTGATATCTCGATGGAGAAATTCGATCGGATCTTCGATCGTGATGATGCGGTATTGATGGGTCGCGTTCAAATGGTTCAGAAAGCTGTTCAGCGTCGTCGTCTTGCCCGCGCCGTTCGCGCNNCCGTGACGAGAATCAAGCCGCGTGGCATCAGCGAAATTCGCTCGCACACCTCGGGGAGGTTGAGCTCCGCGATGGTCTTGGCCTGGAAAGGCACGGTTCTGAGCGCATAGGCAATCGTTCCGCGCTGCTGGAAGGCGTTGACGCGGAAGCGGCCAATGCCCGGCACCGCGAGCGCGAAGTCGGACTCCTTCTGCTCGGAGAACTCCTTGATGTTCTTGGGTGCCATGATCTGCTCGGCGAGGCTGCGCAGGTCTTCCTGCTTGAGCGCCGGCAGCTCCATGGATACNNACGATACCATGTGGCCATCGATGCGGAGCGTCGGGGGCCGTCCGACTTTCAGGTGAAGATCCGATGCGTTCGACTGGATCATGTGCTGGAGCACGCCTTTGTAGTCGAAGCTCGGCCCTGCTGCGGCCGACTTTGGAGCCGCCGGAGTCATTTTTGGAGTCTGCGGAACCATTTTTTCAGCCATTGGGATCTACACGGAGGAGGACCTGGCCATATTCGACGGGATGCGCGTTCTGCGCGAGAATCTCCTTCACCACTCCGTCGAACTCGGACTCGATCTCGTTCATGATTTTCATTGCTTCGATGATGCAAACTATCTGACCCTTGCTGATTCTGTCGCCGACAGCGAGGTACGGCTTCGATCCCGGCTCGGGAGCACTGTAGTACGTGCCGACCATCGGCGACTTCACTTCCAGATACTTCGACTTCGCGGCCTCGAGCCTGGGCACTTCGACCGCGCCGGAATTCGCGCCAGCCGGCGCCGCGGGGACAGCGGCCGGCAGCAGCGCTGGCATCGCCATCGGCGCCGCCATCTGCATCGCGCCACGCTGCTGCGGCGTCTTCGAGATCCTGATCTTCATCCCCTTGTCGGACGAAATTTCGATCGAATCCACACTCGACTCGTCGAGCATTTCCACCAGCTTCTTCACGTAGCGGAGATCGATCATCGTCATTGGGCGAATGATGGGGTCGGCACTGGAGCGCGGATCATGCTACTTCGAGGAGCTCTCGGGTGAAATCGGTGAGGATTTCCGGGCCGCTCGCGGCAAGGTGAACGTCGTCCTCGATGCGGACTCCTCCCCAGCCGGGACGGTAGATTCCCGGCTCGATCGTCACCACCGCGCCCTTTCCCAGCAGGGTCTCGACGGTCTTCGCCAGCCGGGGCGCTTCGTGCACCTCGAGTCCCAGCCCGTGACCGAGGCTGTGTCCGAAAGCGTCGCCGTAGCCCCGCTCCTCAATGTAGCGACGAGCCAGACCATCGGCATCCTGTCCCTTCATTCCCGCCCGCACCGATTTCGAAGCGATAGCGTTGGCGTGCCTCACGATCTCGTAGATCTCGCGCTGCTCGCCCGAGGCGGGCCCGATCACCATGGTGCGCGTGATGTCGGAGCAGTAGCCCTTGTACTGAGCGCCGAAATCCAGCAGGAGCAGATCACCGCGCTCGATCACGCGTGACGATGCGCGAGCGTGCGGAAGCGCCGCCCGCGGACCCGATGCGACGATCGCCGAGAACGGAAACTCCTCGCTCCCTTCGTCGCGCAGCGAGTGCTCGAGGATTCCAGCGACGTTCAGCTCGGTCAATCCCGGCCGAATTTCCTTGATGGTCTTCGTCAGCGCGCGGATGGCGATCTCTCCGGCGTGCCTGATGAGCGCGACTTCGTCGGCATCCTTCGACTCGCGCAGCGCCTCGACCAGATTGATCTCGGGCCGCCACTGCCAGCGCGTGCCCTCGGCGAGCAAACGCTGAAAGTCGCGATGCAGCAGGTGCGCTGACTCGAATCCGACTACCTCAATGCCAGTTAAGCCTGCCGCCAAATTCCATAATCCCGTCCACAGGCTCTGCGCTTCGATGCGGACCTTCGCGAGATCGCCGACTTCGTCGCGCACCTGGGTGTCGTAGCGGAAATCGGTGATGAGGTGGAGATCGCGCTCCGTCACGAGAAGGAGCGCGCTCGAGCCGGAGAACCCGGTGAGGTAGCGCACGTTGGGAAGGCTCGTGATAACGAGCGCATCGATGTGCGCGGTGGTGATCGCATCGCGGAGCGCGGCCGCGCGGGCGGGCCGGCGATCAGCCATTGGCTGGAACCGGAAGCTGTTTCACCAATCCACGGAGTGCCAGCTCGTAACCGTACGCGCCGAAGCCGCAGATGACGGCAACCGCCACGTCGGCCAGCGCGGAGCGACGGCGCTCGGGCTCGCGCGCGTAAATGTTGGTGAGATGAACTTCCACGAAAGGAACCTTCACTCCCGCGAGCGCGTCGCGAATGGCGAGGCTGGTGTGCGTCCAGGCGCCCGCGTTCACGAGCGCGCCGTCGGCGCGGCCGCGCAGGGCGTGAACAGCGTCGACGATCTCCCCTTCCCCATTGTGCTGCGAGAATGTGAGGTCGACGCCGAGCTCCTTCGCAACCTTCAAGAGACGGGACTCGATGTCGGCGAGAGTTTCAGTCCCGTAGAGAGCCGGCTCACGCGTGCCGAGCAGATTGAGGTTGGGGCCATTGATGACGGCGATTCTCACTCGCCCGTGAGCCCGTCGAGCCAGGCGCGGAATTTCGCGACGTCTTCTTCCGATTCCTGTGTCTGTGGCATCCGGGCATTCAGGCGCGGCGTCGGCACTGGTGGCGTCAGCGGCGTGGCTCTCGAGACGCCCGCGGTGCCGCTGAAGGCGCCGGCGAGGCGCGAGGCCGCGCGGCTGTCCGACGCGCTCACCGTCGCCCCGGCGAACACCGCGTCGAGCGAAGCGCTGGGAGCGGAGCTTCCCATGGGCGCAACGGTTTCGGCTGGTATGCTGTTGCCCGGGCGCGAGCTTCCGCCGGGACTCCCAATAGAACGCGGCGGGCGTCGTCGCCCCAGCGTCGCAAAAAATTCCCGGATGGACGGCTGTCGCGCGGCGATGTCCTCGGGGGTCACCCGTGGCTCTTCGCGCCGGGGCGTTTCGATTGACTCGCGGTGCGCCGCGGCTTGTGGCGGCACCGGCGAATCCGGATGCGCGGCGTGGTCCGCGGTCTCGATCTCTTTGATGCGGGCCTTGAGCGTCTGGTCGTCGGGGCGGGATTCGGCGAGCTGGTAGTAAACTCTCAGCGCGAGCTGCCTGTAGCCTTGCTGCAGATAGAGCTGCGCCATTGTCTCATTGACGAATGGCTCCGGTCCCGGACCGGAGAACATCCGCTCTTCCTTCGGTGATTCAGTGCGCGCGGGCGATGATTCAATGCGTTCTGGCGCCGTCACGTCGGGTGGCGGCGTCCATGTGTCGAGCGCGTCTTCGTCGTCAGATCTCTTGCTAGTCGTGCCCGCGAGCGCTTGCGGGGGAGCCTTGCCGCTGAGGCCCTCGGCGCCGACCGGCTCGGGGGGCGATTCCGGCTCTGTGCCGAGGAGTCCCTCGGCACCCATCAGATCGTCCTTCCTGCCTCCACGCAAGCCTTCCGCACCCATCCCCTCGTCGGGCAGACCCGCTTCAGTCGGATCGATGGGATAGTGGCGCTCGAGGCCCGCGACTGGGGTTTCCTCGGAAACCTGCGGCGATCTCGGCTCGGAAGCAGCGACTGGCTCGAGAGCAGCGATCGGCTCGGGAGCCGAAGTCCGCTCGGCGGACTTTTCCGACTCGACCCTATGTGACGGCGGGGCGGGTTCGACGGCAGCAGTCGCAGCGGTTTCAGAAGACATGGGCGGAGCAGGCGGCGAAGCCGGCTCGGGCGTCTCGCTCTCGGCGAGAACCGGCGCGCCCTCTGCGTCGGCGATGAACGGGATCGCCTGGTCGCCGCCATCGATGTCGACGCCTGGAATCCCCTGCGGAGTTGGAACGGGCCTGGCATCGGTCGAGGCATCGATCTCGGACACGAGCGCGATCACCGGCGCGTCTTTCGGATCGGCGTCGAGCAGTCTCATGTACCACTTGCGCGCCTCAACGGTATTACCGCTCTGAAGCGACATGTCGCCAAGCGATCTCAGCGCGATGAGATTCTCGGGATCCAATGTGAGCGCGCGCTCGAACACCAGCCGCGCCTCCTCGAACTCGCCGGTCTCGTAGAGCGACTGGCCGTACACGATCTGCCCGCTCATGTGGCCGGGCATCTGTGAGAGCTGCGACCGGCAGATCTCTATCGCGCGCTTGGGCTGCCCGCCTTTGCGGTACTCGTTCGCGAGCGGAGCGAAGTACCGACGGGGGTTCTCCTCGAATTTTTCCTGCAACTCCCGCAACCGGTCGTAATCCATCGCTTACCTCGGTTCAATCCCCAACAACTTCCCGGAACTCCGGTTTCACGCTTAAGCACCAACTGAAAGATGCAGCAATCTCCGCGTTCGCGCGACTTGCATCTCGGTCCCCCAAACTCATAGTTTACAAGGCTATACGCCACCTCGCCCCAGCGACCGGGGCCACCCCAATTCGTGTAAGGAGTAGTGCCCTTGTTGCAGCAAATGCGGGCCTCCGCAAAATACATCTGGATCATAATCGTCGTGCTGTTCGTCGGCGGCTTTCTCCTGGCGCAGACCTCGGGACTGCTCGGCCGCGCGCCGGTGACCAATACCACCGCCGTTGCGACCGTCAATCGAGAGGATATCCTCGCCTCCACCTGGTACCAGGCAACGCAGAATCTCGAGCAGGACGAAACTCAACGCAGCACGCAACCCATCTCCCTCGACGAGAGACAGAGATTGATGGACCAGGCGTTCGACCAGCTCGTGAGCGACGCCCTCCTCCGCCAGGAGTACAGCCGCCGCGGCATCACAGTATCAGACGACGAAATTCTCCAGGCGGCACGCTATAGCCCGCCGCCTCAGCTCATGCAGACTCCCGACCTGCAGACCGACGGACAGTTCGATCCCGCCAAGTACCAGCGCTTCCTGGCCAGCCCGTTGGCAAGGCAGAATGGGCTCCTCTTCCAGCTCGAGCAGTACTACCGCACGGAGATCCCGAAGGAAAAGCTCTTCGACCAGGTCGCGACCGACGTGTACGTCTCGAGCGAGCAGCTGTGGCGCCGCTTCCAGGACACGCACGACACCGCGCAGGTCTCGTTCGTGGCGTTCGAGCCCGAGCGCATCCCCGACTCCGCCGTTCGCGTGAGCGACGACGAGGTGCGCGCGTACTACGACACCCACAAGAAGATGTTCGACCGCCCCGGCACAGCGAAGGTTTCCGTCATCATCGTGCCCCGGGCGGTGAGCGCGGCGGATTCCGCCGCGGTTCGCGCGCACGCGCTCGCGCTGAGAGCGAGAATTCTCGGCGGTGAGAAGTTCGCGGATGTCGCGCGCGCGGAATCAGCCGACTCGGCGTCGGCCGCGAATGGCGGCTCGCTCGGCAAGGGCGCGAAAGGAAGATTCGTCGCGCCGTTCGAGACGGCCGCGTACGCGCTCAAGCCGGGGGAGATCTCGCAGCCAGTGCTGACGCAGTTCGGGTATCACCTGATCAAGGTCGATGCGCGGAAGGGAGATACGCTGACCGTGAGCCACATCCTCCTTCACATCGAGCAGAGCGACTCCGCCGCATCGAAGACGGACCGCCGAGCGGATTCTCTGGCGCGCATGGCGGCGTCCACCGACCAGCCGGCGAAGTTCGATGAAGCGGCGCGCGCTCTCCAGATTCCGGTAATCAGGAGCACCGTGGTCGAAGGCAACACCATGACCGTGAATGGACAGTATATCCCGAGCGTCGGCCCGTGGGCGTTCCAGGGTACGAAGCCAGGGGAGACCAGCGAGCTGTTCGACGCGCAGGATGGCTACTACCTCGCGCGCCTCGATTCACTCACGCCCGGTGGAGCGCTCTCGCTCGACCAGGCGAAGCAGGACATCCGCAATTACCTATTGAGGCAGAAGAAAATCGACGCCCTGGTTCCGCAGGCGATGAACTACGCGAGGGTCGCGGCGGTGAGCTCAATGGAGCAGGCGGCGAAGCTCATGAACCTGCAGGTAGTCAGCACCAAGCCTTTCACTCGCGTTACCGGCGTGCCCGAGCTGGCGCAGGCTCCGGAGGCAGTTGGCGCGGCGTTCACTCTGCCTCTTCACAGCGTCAGCGAGCCGATC